>JBMSGX010000089.1:0-8732 GCA_049416285.1 Crocinitomicaceae bacterium
ACGGAGCCATTTTCAACTGCTTCTCCATCATCTTGATCTGATCTTTCATCATTCCCGATGAATCCAGTTTCTTTGCTTCACTTAGAAGCGAAAGTGCCTCTTTCGTTCTTCCAGTCTGCGCACATATACCCGCTAGGTGCATTCTAGCAACAGCATTATCTTGTCCTGTTCTCAATCCTAAAGACATCGCTTTACGCAGCATCTGCTCCGATTTTGCCATGCCAAACTCCTGCGTATTTAATACTGCTTGTAGGAATACCACATAAGCGTGCTGACTCTTTGGTAAAAATTGGGGTGCACTAATTCTGTTGATGTATTTCTGCGCCTTCTCTGTATTACCCAATCGCATTTGATTAAGGGCAAGGATCATGTTTTCATTTCTGAAGAAAGTAAATCCAATAATTGCTAGTGGAAGGATCATAAATATTCCCCATCCCCAATATCCAGTAGCAAAAAGCCAAACTGTTGCTCCAAGCGTGAAGGCAAAAACCGCTATACGTAGAATAAATCCAATCATTTTTTAATCAATTGTTGCTATACATTTTAATTCGATCGCGATAGGTGTCGGCAATGAGTTGATCTCAACCGTTGTTCTACAAGGAAGATTATCCTTGAAGTACTCTGCGTAGATCTTATTATACGCATGAAAATCACGCTTCATGTTCACAAGAAATACAGTTACATCCACCAATTGGTCCCAACTTGAACCAGACTCTTCCAAGATCACCTTGACATTATCAAATACACTTCGACACTGCGCTTCAAAATCAAATTCTAAAAAGTTACCATTCTGATCAAGTTTCAATCCTGGAACTGCAGAATCACTTGCATCAGAACCTGCTACACGAGGTCCCACTCCCGATAGAAAAAGAAGGTTCCCAACTTTTCTTGCGTGAGGATAAAGTCCAACCGGTTTCGGTGCTTTATTTGTTGATATTTTGTCCATGATCTAAGGTCTTTTTGCACCGCAAATATACGAGGATTATATCTATTGATCGTAAGAATTAAAACGTAATCGTATCAATGGAACAATATGGTATTATATTTGAGAAGGAAATTGATATGAAAGCACTCCGATTTATACCCCTGCTCTTTCTAATGTTGTTCGCTTCATCGAGCTGCGTTGAGATCATTGATGACCTATCATTGAATGCAGACGGATCAGGAACGTTTAAATATACGGTGAATTTAAGTTCCAGTAAAGTGAAGATAAACTCAATCCTTGCTCTGGATACACTCGACGGAAGGAAAGTTCCTTCATTGGAGGAGATCAAATTGGACGTTGAAAGACTGATTACTGCCTTTAGAACAAAAGACGGTATTTCAGATGTGACACTGGATGAGAATTATGAGGATTTTATGTTCAAGATCAGCTGTGATTTTAATTCTCTTTTCAGTCTCCAAAATGCAATCAAAGATGTTATTCGAGAAGAAACCAGATACAAAGACTCACCGGAGTTAGATCATGATTGGTTGTCACTCAAAGACGGTGTGCTGGAAAGGTCCGTTCCCAAAATAACGATTGAAAAGGCAAGAGAGATCAAACAGTCCGACAAAAACCTATTGAAAGAAGGGTCTTACACTTCAATTACAAGGTTCAATAAAGTCATCGATGATTTCAAAAATCAAAATGCCATGGTATCTAAAAATGGTATGGCGATCATGCTAAAAACAGACCCCAATTCTCTCATCGAAGACCACCATCTTCTTGACAACACCATTTATCTGAAATCGGATAATTAGCACTCATGTTTTTTCTTAATTTTGACGTATTATATACGTCAGATGAAATACTTCATACACCTAGCCATTTTATGTGCTACGCTATTCACAGCTTTCGGACAGTCTGAAATACTCGTTCCTCAAGAAGCAATTTCCGTGGTAAGCATCAATAACATCAGTCTACTTCAGAAGATCTCGTTGGACCAGCTTGTACAATATGAGTTCATGGAGGAATTGCAGCAAGAGCTATTTGACGGATCGACAAGCGGAAAATCGATCAAAGACTCAGGTATTGATTTCGATCAGCGCATGAACATCTTTCTAGGGAATGCAGTGGATTATGAAGTTGGCGGTTTCACCTTTGGTATTTCAGACAGAACAAAATTCTTTGAGGTATTCGACGATTACGACAAAGTTCCTTGTGACTATCCCGGTGTTGAGTTGTATTCGTCTTATTTCAATCGTATAGCGATCAAAGGTAATTATGGGATCCTATTGCGTGTTAACCCAACGATGGAACTTGTTGATATGGTAACCGATTCGATCTGGTATGCAAGAGGGAACGACTATCCTTGGGGGTACGGATATGATGAGATCTATGAGGCGATAGACGGTGAAAATATCGAGGAGGCATTCGAATTTATGGAGGAAATGGAGACAAATGAAAACACAAACAACCCTCCTGCCGTTGAAGAGTTTCCTATTGCTGGAAGCGACCCAACTCAGAAAACATATCTAGAGCTTCGTGATTCAGTTGAAATGTCTCTTCAGGATGAGTATATGCAACAAGTGTCCAAAGATATTTTCGTTGATAAAAAGTGTCTGTATAACAGTGATTCCGAATTCAAAGGATTGATGACGCATACTTCCGATGCTGTGATCTACCTCGATAACAGCCGATACTTTATGCAAGGGAATAGCGTTTGGTATTTTCAAGCGATGTACCCACAACTTTACAAAGAGCTGGGAGAACTGTACGAAAGCAACGTGATCGTTGGTGATATCCATATCAAGGACAACACTGTTGAGTTTGATGTAACATCAAAATACAATGAAAAGCTCGGCTCGATCTACACTGCCATGAACAACGCTAAGTTCGATAAAAACGTCTTGAAATATATCCATCAAGACAACAGCGCTTATTTCACATACAACGTTGATCTATTCGAGGCTTATGAGCAAACGATGGATGTAATTGTTCCTATTCTGGAAAAAGAGACCAGTAGTAAGGTAACGGCTAATTTGCTCGTGCTGGAATTGGCAGATGCATTCATTGATAAAGATGCCGTATTCAGCGCTTACAAAGGAAGTATGTTCGGCACCTATAATGGTGTTAAGACCATTAAAACGAAGAAGATCATCTTCGAATATGATGAAGAAAACTTTGAATACATTGAGCAGGAGGTTGAAGCTGAGGAAGAAATGCCCATTTTCCTTGTGGGCTACTCCACTGATAGAGAAGATGTAATAAGAAAAGTAATGAAGCGTCTGGATAGATTGTCGGATAAGGTAGTTGCGATCGGTAATTACTGGGTTATACATGATGCTATTCTCAATGCTGCCCCAGCATATGTTTTCATGAACAACGGGCTTTTCATGGTCACTAATGATGAGAATATTCCAAGAACACACTTCGACGGTTACGGAAGTGAAGCGTTATCTAAAAAGGATGCGAAAAAAGCGAAGCAAAGCGGAACTGTTTATGCCTATGCAGATATGGGTAAGGCCATTGAAAACCTTCCAGCAGGACTTTTTGATGACCGACAAAACGAAATGCTCGATGTAATTCGCGGTAAATCTGGACACCTTGAGCTGACTTCTCTGGGAGCCGAAGACCTTTCTTCTGATTTCAAACTGGTTTACAATTTTGAAGGAGACCAGGATGACTCGGGAGCTTACATTCTCGATCTGATCAATAGTATCTACGTCTTTACAAAGTAATGTACCGCAAGATCTCCCTGATAATACTTACAGCGGTATTATTCGCTGCTTTGTTGTTTGTACAGCCCTGGAAGTATATTCAGTCTGAAGATCAATCTCCTACCTTCTATGACCGGTTACCGGTAGCGGACAACATTGGTAGGTCTGATGTTTTAAGTCTAAGTGGGACTGTTTCTAAAAGTCTCTATCACTATCAATCACCTTTACGTGAATTCCTCAGTCCCGAGTTCCTGTTGGGACAAGCTAAGAACTACGGTCTTGATGTCCAGTCATCTGTTTATTTTTTCGCAGATGACAAGGAGAGCAAGTACTTTACGGATCTTGGAGTAATGGTAATGGTGTTGGACAGCAGCAAGATCGGAGATGGAATTCAGCGTTTTCAAAATTTGATGCCATTTAGGGATACCATAGTTCAATCAAAGCGCGTATTTGTTTACGGCAACAGACAGATGTATATCACCTATGGGAGTGATTGGTTTCTATTCTACTCGGGGCCGAATTTCGAAGAGAGGCTGAAAAGCATATTATCAGCAAAGAAGAATGAAATCCCTGCTGACTGGCGTACATTTCTCAACAACTTCGAATTGACCAGACACAACGTTGTGATGCGCTCATTCTCTTCGAAACTACGTTCAAGAGGCATTCAAGAAGCAACGATCACAGCAAAAAACGATTCGAACTCGCTCACGTTCTTCACTGAATTAAAGCCATTTGATAGCGTTTCTTTTTCATTGAGAGAGGGTTACCAGTTCAAGGAAAAAGAGTTCACTAAACGACTAATCAACTTGCATCTTGATGTGTCGAAGGTAAAACGCAATTCCAAAGATCCCATTTATGCCTTACTCACAGAGTTTGGAAAAAAGGTAAGCTTCCCGGTTGATGCTTTTTTAGATACCTGGACCGGAGATGTAGCTTTTCGAAACGGAGGCACTTACTTGCTGAAAGAGCAGTACATTGAGTCAGAGCTTGATGAGAACTTCAATATTTCCGAAGTCGTTAAAACAAAAGAAGTAAAAATCTCAGGCGTATCGGGATACCTTGGAGTTTCTGCAGAAGGTAAACGATTTCTCAGGTCTCTCTATCGCAAAGGGATCGTGACAGAAGACGGTGATAGAGTGAGGTTTCTCTTTTCACCTCCGTTGAACCTTAAAACCTCTGATTCCAGTTACCTGTTTTACTCCAGTAATTATAAACCTGAATTATTCCCGGGCGCTCAAAACAACGGTATCTGGACAGTTAGTAATACGCCATTATATTTCTACCTTGATTCTACCTCGCCAAACTTTATCTATGGTCGAATCCAAATGCCTTTGGACGAAGTCTTTAAGAAATAGGGCGGAAACAAAAATTCCCAGACTTTCGCCTGGGAACCTTTCTTTATATTATTGTGACTTAATGCCCCATAGTGACATTTTGTTCCAATTTCTCCGGATGGACTATTGAGACCGTCAACTCTCGATCTTTAGCTCCTTCGATGAAGTCATTGATAGCTTCTCTAACATCGTAATCGATACTCAATGTTTCAGACAGGTCGATAATCACCTCGCTTCCATCATCGATATCATCTAGACGCTTCATGATAGACGCCTTATTCAAGAAGGTCGTATGCTGAGAGAGACAAATCTTGATAGTACCTTCCTTCTCTTCTTGATTTACAAAGAAGGACATTTCAAAGTTCTTGTACAGAATGATCACAAAAGCAACTCCCAATCCAGCACCTACACCAATAAGGAGGTCTGTTAAAAGCATTACGATAATAACAACAAAGAATGGTACGAACTGCTCCCAGCCAGACTTGAACATCTGAACCATAGATTTCGGGCTAGCCAATTTCCATCCGATCAAAAGTAATACCGCCGCTAATGTTGCACGAGGAATCAGATTCAACACTCCAGGGATCGCAAGAATAAAGCCTACGAGGAAAATACCGTGGATGATCGCAGACATTTTTGATTTAGCACCAGACCCAATATTCGCTGTAGACCTTACAATCACCTGTGTAATTGGAAGCCCTCCTAACAATCCAGAGAACACGTTACCAATTCCCTGAGCTATCAACTCTCTATTCATAGGTGTTCTTCCCTTGTGCGGATCCATTTTATCTGTCGCCTCAACACAAAGCAATGATTCAATAGATGCAACTAAAGCAATAACTAAAGCTACTCGCCAAACGGCCAGATCAGAAATAGCATAAAAGTCCGGGAAGTAGAACATCCCTTTGAACTCCTCAAAACTTCCGGGTTCAGGCACACTTACCAAATGTTCTCCGGCAATAGCAAGTTCTGGGCTTCCGATAAATGCGAATGAGATCAATACGGATACAATAATCGCCAAGAGTGGACCAGGGATCAGATTAAGGAATTTATTGTCTTTTATGAACTTCATCCCCCAGATGATCAAGATACTGATCGATATGATCGCTACTAAAGTCGCGCCGAAGTGAACATTTTCAAACATATACCCCAGCTCTTCGAAGGTATTGTGTCCATCCGCTTGGGCAAACTTCAAATCACCTTCCGGATCTTTATCATAACCGAAAAAATGCGGAAGTTCTTTAATGAATATTGTCACCCCAATTCCAGCCAACATCCCCTTGATCACCGAGAACGGAATGTAGTATGCAACAAAGCCAGCGCGTATCACACCGAAGATGAACTGAATAACTCCACCCAACGCAACCGCTAAAGCGAACTTCTCAAAACCACCATTGGCAAAGCCACCGAACTCTATGATAGCTGCTCCAACGATTGTGATCAAACCGGCTGCAGGACCACTTACACCAAATCTGGAGCCACTAAAAGATCCCACAATAATACCACCAATAATACCTGCGATCAAACCAGGCATTACAATACCCGCAAAATCTTCTATGCCTTCAATTCCACTGTAAGAAGTGGATGCCAATGAAATTCCCAAACAAAGGGGGAGTGCTACAAAAAATACGACCAATCCTGAAGCGAGGTCAAACTTTAAATTCTTTAATGAAATATGTTTTTCTGTCATAATAATACAATGATGTAATTACGTCGTTACCGACTAATCTTCTACATGCTTTCGAAAAGCAAAAATAAAAACTTAACACATTGTATTTTCCGGAGGCGGAGTATGAACCTTATAAGCCAAGTCTCCATAAAGGTGCTGAGAAGAAGTGTTTTCAAGCAATCTTTGCCTGTTCTCTTCGATTACTTTGCCAGGTTCAGACGTTAATGCAAGCGTGTACAAATAATGCCCATCTTCCCCATCTTTTTCATCGTTTTCCTCCTCTGCAAGTGATTCAAGTAACTCCACATCAAGCTCAGCATCCCATGTATTTACCGATAACATAAGCAACGGTACTAATACAATCAAAGTCAGCAGAAAAGCTGTGATACGAGTTGAGGTCATAAAACAAATATATGATTTCCATAAACAATACACAATGCGCTGCTATTTAACACATGAATGTAGATAACTATGAAAAATTTAATATGGGTTTTGGAATGAGAACGAGTAACTTAAAAACAAAAATCCACCTATGCCCAAAAAGAAAAAGATCTTCGTTCTTGATACTTCCGTATTACTGCATGATCACCAATCGATCCAGAATTTCCAAAACAATGATATTGCAATACCAATCACCGTATTGGAAGAGCTGGACAAGTTTAAAATCGGTAATGACACGAAGAATTTCAGTGCACGTGAGGTAATTCGTTTTATTGATAAACTAAGTGGACAAAACAGCTTACAGGATTGGATTCCACTTGGGCGAGGAAAAGGCAAATTCAAGGTAATCCTCGACGCAAATCCAAGTGGATATGATGCAGAACAGATCTATGCCAAAGGCAAGAATGACCACAAGATCATAAATGCTGCTCTTCACCTGAAAGAAACAGAGAAGTCCAAAGAAGTAATTCTTGTTACGAAGGATATTAATCTGCGGATAAAAGGAAAAGCACTCGGTATAATTGCGGAGGATTACGAAACAGGTAAGGTTGATCATGGGAAAATCGATAGCACGAGTGTTCGTACGATAGAAAACCTGGATTCTGACATGATCCGCCAGATCTTCACAAAAGGACATATCGATGAGGATGGGATTCTTGGCGACCGAAAGATCGCCAATGGCTACTACATTCTTAAGAATGGGAACTCTTCTTCACTAGCCGTTTACAATCCATTACTGGATAGATTAGAGCGTATCGAAAAAGAGTTTGTATACGGCATCAAACCTAAAAATTCAGAGCAGGCCTTTGCTTTAAACGCTCTTTTAAACCCAGATGTTAAGCTTGTTGCGTTACAAGGAGTTGCCGGAACCGGTAAAACATTGTTAGCACTCGCCTCTGCACTGGAGCAGCACAAGAAATTTCATCAGATCATCCTGGCAAGACCGATCGTTCCTCTTTCAAATAAAGAGATCGGATTCCTCCCGGGAGATGCCAATGATAAGATTGGTCCCTATATGGAACCGCTTTGGGATAATCTAAAGTTCATTAAATCTCAGTTTGGACAGAATGAAAAGAAACATAAAGCAATACTAGAACTTGAGGAAAATGGAAAGATTGTTATTTCACCGTTAGCCTTTATTCGTGGCCGAAGTTTGTCAAATATCATGTTCATAATTGACGAAGCACAAAACCTCACTCCGCATGAGATTAAAACCATTATCACAAGAGCTGGTGAGAACACCAAGATCGTGTTCACAGGAGATGTGAATCAGATCGATACACCATATTTGGATGAAAATAGTAATGGACTAGCTTATCTCGTTGATCGATTGAAAGGTGAGAAGTTGTTCGCCCATGTAACCCTAGAAAAAGGAGAACGCTCTGAATTAGCCAACTTGGCAAACGATAAGCTATAGGTTCAATTTTGCAATAACAGCATCTAGGTCTTCTGTCTGAAAAGTAAATCCAGAGGACAATAGCTTTTGATTAGATGCAGGAACTCCTTCCAAAAGGAGTACGGACATTTCGCCAAACATTGCTTTCATCAGAAATGATGGAACATTGATTGGCAATACCCATCGTTTCATGTGTTTTGCAATGCTCTTGGTCAATTCCTTATTCGTCACATTTCCCTGAAGCACATTA
>JBMSGX010000090.1:0-8615 GCA_049416285.1 Crocinitomicaceae bacterium
TAGTGTACAGTATGAGTGTCAATGCTCAGTGCTCTAATAACAACTCTCCATATGGTTTTATTAGCTCATTGAACCCTGGTCAAACCAGTACTGTATTTTGCATGTATGGTGGAGAGTACGCAACAGTTGGAGTTGTGAACGGTTCAACTTATGTTTTTTCAACATGTGGGGGTTCCTGGGATTCCCAACTTACACTTTATTCGTCGTCAGGTCAGTATTTAGCTTACAACGATGATGCGTGCGGTTTACAGTCTGAGATTACGTGGACTGCAACGTTTACAGGACAAGTAAGGGTGGTATTAGACCGCTACTTCTGTAACAGCTTTTTCTCTTGTATGAACTTGAATGTCACGCGTCAGGCTCCTTCCATTAGTCCTTGCGCCCTTAAGGAGAATCTAAGTTGTGGAATAACATCCGGCTACGCTCTTTCCTCAGGAAACGGTTCTTGGAATCCACCAGGACCTTGGGGAACTCCTGGTAACGAGCAAGTTTATGAGTTTACAGCGCAATACTCAGGAATACACCAGATCAACGTAACACACTCCAGCAGTGGATGGGTTGACCTTTTCATTAAATCAGGAAACTGTAATCAAAATGGTTGGACATATATCGATGATATTTTTTCAAATGCCACGAATAACGTCTCACTTATTGCTGGACAAACGTATCATTTCTTGATCGATGATGAGAATACAAGCGCATCCAGTGGGTCAATAACTATTACATGTCCTACTCCGGCGCCGGATCCTTGCGCTTCCATTACAGCATTGACATGTGATCAAGCTGCTTCGTATAGCCTGAATTCGGGTAATGGTGCATGGGATCCACCTGGACCATGGGGTACTCCTGGACAGGAGAATGTGTTCGAATATACTCCGCAAATCTCAGGCTCATATGATATAAACGTGACGCATTCAAGCAGTGGGTGGGTAGATCTATTCTATAAGTCTGGCTCATGTGGTGAATTAGGATGGAGCTATGTTGATGATATTTTCTCATCGTCGACGAACAGTCTTAATCTTACTGCAGGTGTCACTTATTATTTCCTGATCGATGATGAAAACACAAGCTCAAGTTCGGGGTCTATTACGGTTTCATGTCCATGTATTGGTAACCAAGTGGATGAGGTAGTGAATTTAGCTGGTAATGCCACGTTGTTCAATAATACCTCAGGAGCTTGTGATGACTGTGGATTAAGACCATCAGAGGATATTACCTATGAGGTCAATATACCGTGTGCTGGAACATACACGATCGAAACATGTGATCAGGCTTTCTGGGATACGTATCTATATCTAACAAGTGCGCCTTGCTCTGGAGTCCTTGCGTTAAACGACGATAACTGCGGTCTGCGCTCAAGAATCACTTATAGTTTCGCATCTGCCGGCACGTATTACGTAACAGTAGAAGGTTGGAGTTCGTCATCTGCAGGTAGCTTTGGGTTGCAAATTTCACGAGCTTGTGATCTAAGTGCTTCATTATCTGCGGACGAAAAAGAATGTGGGTACAACATCTCTTGTAATGGCGGTGCTGACGGTCAAATAGATGTTGCAGCCAGTGGTTGTGGAAATCTATCTTACCAATGGTCAAATGGAGCGAATGGAAGCTCAAATGGACATTTGTCTGCAGGTACTTATTCAGTTATTGTTTCAGACGACTGGGGATGTTCTGTAACAGAGTCAATGACTCTTACAGAGCCGGATCCTTTAGTTGTTGATGCCGGTAACGACCAGGTAGTCTATTATGGTTATACTCCTATGAGTTGCGTTGATCTGGACGCATCTGTTACGGGAGGGTGTGCTGAATACGACTACATCTGGTCTTCTGCTGGCGCGATACTTTCTACATCAGATAATCTTGCTGATTGTCCAACGAGTGATGCGCAGTATATGCTTGAGGTGACTGATCAGAATGGATGTACAGCTACTGACTATGTTTCAGTTTGTGTGATCGATGTTATCTGTTATGCAGGAAACAGCGGTAATCAGAAAGTAGAAATGTGCCAGGTGCCTCCGGGTAATCCGGCGAATGCTCATACAATATGTGTGGATGAATCAGCAGTTCCTGCTCATCTTGCAATCGGCTGTACGCTCGGAGCTTGTGATGAAGCAGATGATTGTGACCTTGCTGCAAAGGCATTTGAGGAAGCATCTCTTAAAATTCCTTCAGCGGAAATGTCCGTGAGCCCGAACCCATTCCAAGAAGAGGTAGAGATCTTTATGAATGTCACTGAGGACAATGAATATACGATCAATGTTTACGATGTATATGGTAAGGTAGTCTCTACTGTGTTCAGTGGTAAATTGACAGCATATGAATACAACAGTTACAAAGTGAATCTCGGACATCTCGTACCTGGAGTATACATAGTAGGAGTTGATAATGGTCAATCTCAACAAGTGAATGCGAGAATAATCAAACAGTAAGTAGTTCTTTAGTAAATCCATTATCAACAGGGGAGGGCCGGAAGGTCCTCCCTTTTTTGTTCCCTTTTTCCTGCCGACAGGTCTGTTTAAAACCTTATCTTTGTTGACCTATCTTTTGATAATGGAGAGATTTTCAAATTTTCTTTTTTCGATGAAAATGATGACGCTAGGATTGGTCATCTTTCTTTTGGCAATCGCCACTGCAACATTCCTCGAATCCATATACGACATAGAAACAGCCAAGATCGTTATCTACAACGCGCTTTGGTTTGAAGCCTTGCTTGTATTTCTTTCGATCAACTTGATCGCGAATATATTCCGCTATAGAATGTATGTCCGAGAAAAGATCGCAATGTTAATGTTTCACGTGTCATTCCTGATCATCATGATCGGTGCGGCAGTAACGCGTTTTATAAGCTTCGAGGGACAGATGCAGATTCCCGAAGGGACTGAATCAAGCGTGATTCTCTCGGCGGATCCATATATGCAGATCGAGATTATCGATGAGGAAAAATCCCTAAGAAATAGGATAGAAGAGAAGATGTTTATGTCAGAAGTGACAAACAATTTCTTCCATTACGATGCTCAATTTCCTAATAGGGACGGAGAGATTCTCATTGAATACATGGACTTCCAAAAGAACATGATCGATTCACTTGTTATCAATGATTCGATCAAAGGAAGTGCACTTGAATTTGTGATTCAGGGGCAATCAAAATTTGTTTCAGAAGGAGATATTCAAAACCTTAATGGTCTCAATGTTAGTTTCCTGTCTGATGAAGTTGATAACGGTATTACGGTAACACGTCAAGGGGCAAAACTTCTAATGAAAACGGGAGTCCCTGTGAAATATCTGGATATGTCACAACTCACGGTCGCGGACAGACAAAACCCTACTGTAGCCGATTCGATGACTGTTGATGTTGGAATCGACACGATCATTCCATTAGAAACAGGAAAGCTCTATACCGCGGGTATGGTTCAGTTTGTCTTCAAAGGATTACAGGATCACGCCAAGCAAATGCTTATGCCTTCCGGAAAGAAGAATGTTGGTGTAGATGTGGTGACTGTAAAAGTATCCGATCAGGGGAAGAGCAGAATCGTTTCGATGAGAGGTGGAATGGGTCAGGTACCTGTAAGGGAAGCGTTTGAATGGAACGGATTGAAATATTCTTTCAAGTATGGAAGCAAGCCAATCGAGCTGCCCTTCAGCGTAGGATGTAAGGACTTTCAGCTGGATAGATACCCCGGATCAAATTCGCCGTCATCTTTTGCAAGTGAGCTTTACATTAATGATACTGAAAAAGGGTATCGTAGAGATCAACGTATTTTCATGAATCATGTCATGGATTATCAAGGATATAGATTTTTTCAGTCATCTTATTTCCCGGATGAATCTGGGACTATCTTAAGTGTGAATCATGACTGGTGGGGAACCAACATTACGTATCTGGGCTATTTACTTATGAGTATTGCGATGATCATGTCTTTATTTGCACCTGTGGGCCGATTCAAAGAGTTAAATGGTGCCTTGAAAAAGACACGTGAGAAGAAGAGTAAACTAGGGATTTCCGTGCTTTTGATCTTACTTTCTTTTGGTGCATTCGCTCAAAATGACCACGATCATAACCATGATCACGACCATGACCATGTACAGGAGCAAACACAGCCTCAACCGCAAGCAAAAGTAACGAAGCCTCGATTTACAGTAATAACCAAGGAGCATTCGCAGGAATTGGAAACAATGCTTGTCCAGGACTTTCAAGGAAGAGTAATTCCATATCATACCTTCTGTAATCAGATCTTACGAAAGCTTTCAAGGAAAAACACTTATCAGGATTATAACGCAGTGCAGACTGTGACAAGTATGCACATGTATTTTGATCACTGGTCGAATGAGGACATTATTTACGTTTCTTCAGTTCTGAGAGATAAGTTTGATGGGAAGAAAATGATCTCCCTTGTTGATATGATGGGTGATAACGGTGACTTTATCTTAGCGCCAGATTATGAGAAGGCGCACCAGAAACTTGAATCAAAAAGAACAGAATACGATAAAAAACTGATCAAGCTTGAAGAGCGTTTTGAAGTGATCACTGCAGTGTTCTTGTGGCGTTATATGCGTATTATTCCAATGAAGGGAGATCCAAACAATACATGGTATGTCCCAATGAATATGGAGTTAATGCAGGTGGATACGGCTTCATCCAAAGTAGCTTACGGTTATTTCAATGCATTGGATCAGGCCGCTGAGTCGGATAACTACAAAGATGCCAATGTACTTTTGGAGAACCTGAAAACACTTCAAAGAAAACTGGGTGCTAAAGTAGCTCCAAGTGAATCAAAGGTGGACATGGAGATTTCCTACAACAAAATGAATGTATTCAAAAATACTTGGCGCTCTTACGGTATTCTTGGGGTAATCCTGTTGTTGATATTCTTTGTGCGCATCTTCATGACTCCAACAGAGAAGAAGGAAAAGTTCTTCAAGAGTATTTCTATGGTACTCAAACTATTGTTGGTTATCGTTTTCATTTACCACGGCGCAGGACTCGGAATGAGATGGTATATCACTGGACATGCTCCTTGGAGTAACGGATATGAAGCCGTTGTTTTCATTGCATGGGTTACGATGATCGCGGGCTTCTTTTTCTCTCGAAAAAATGCAGCAGTATTAGCTGGGACAACTGTTCTTGCAATGTTCATGCTGTTCGTTACGGAGATGAATTTACTTGATCCGGAGATCACACCATTAGTGCCGGTATTGAAATCATATTGGTTAATGATCCACGTTGCGATCATCACAGGGAGTTACGGATTCCTCGGACTTGGTTGTATTCTTGGGTTATTAAACCTCTTGCTCTACTCATCGCTGACAGATAAGAATGGTGAGAAACTGAAATTAAATATTGCGGAGCTTACATATGTCTCTGAGATGACCATTACGATTGGATTATTTATGCTTACCATTGGTACTTTCCTTGGTGGAATTTGGGCGAATGAATCCTGGGGAAGATACTGGGGATGGGATCCAAAAGAAACATGGGCATTGGTGTCCGTGTTGGTGTACGCAGTGATTCTTCACTTGCGTTTCGTGCCAGGACTGAAAAGTAAATTCACTTTTAATGTAGCAAGCTTCTGGGGGTACAGCTCAATCTTGTTTACATTCTTCGGAGTAAACTTTTACTTGACAGGACTTCATTCATATGCTCAAGGAGATACAATTGGTAAATTCCCGACATATGTCATTTACCTTGCATTAGGATTCGCTGCTTTAACTTTGTTCGCTTGGTGGCGAAACAAAGTTTACAGTAAAAACCAGCGAGATAAGTTGTTAAAATAGCAGATATGAAACTCGATATTCTTGCATTCGCGGCTCACCCAGATGATGTAGAACTTTCTGCATCGGGAACAGTATTGAAACATATTGCCGCGGGTAAAAAGGTAGGGGTCATAGACCTGACGCAAGGTGAGCTTGGATCACGTGGCACCAAAGAAACAAGAAAAGAGGAGGCAGCTGCATCCAGTGAAATACTGGGATTATCAGTACGTCATAATTTAAAAATTGCCGACGGGTTCTTCGAGATCAATGAAGATAACAAACGCCTTATCATCGAGCAGATCAGAAAATATAAACCTGAGATCATTCTTGCGAATGCTGTGTCAGACAGACATCCGGACCACGGCAGAGCGGCAAAGTTAGTATCAGAAGCTGCATTCTTATCTGGATTGGTGAAAATTGAAACGACGATGGAAGGCGTATCTCAGGAGCCTCATAGACCGAAAGCGATCTACCATTACATCCAGGATTATTATATGAAGCCTGACCTTGTTGTGGATGTTACGGATTACTTTGAACAGAAAATGAAATCTATCCTGGCATTCAAAACCCAGTTTTTCGACCCAAATTCAAGCGAACCTGAAACACCGATCAGTGGCAAGGATTTTCTTGACTTTATCGAATCTAGAATGCGTCAGTTTGGAAGACCGATAGGAGCTAAATACGCTGAAGGATTTACGGTAGAAAGATATCCGGGCGTAGATCTTTTAACGGACCTGATCTAATCAGCTGATTGAGATTATTGTGTGGTTAACACCATTGAAACTCACAACATCGCTTATTTTCTTGTTGAGCATTATCTGAGCTAAAGGACTCGAAGGTGAAATAAAGAATGCTACGGTTTCACCTACCGAAATTTTTCCAAGAGGAACAGATATGTGTAGGAGTGCTTTATCTGTTTGAACCAACGCTCCAGTTTCGACAACCGTGGGTGTTTTCTCCCTTGATGCAGAAAGCAGATCGAGCATTCGCTTGGTGTTTGCTTGCAATTCGTAAAGCTTTTCTCGCTCTTGTTGAATCATTTCACGCGATGTCTCGTACTTGTCTCCCGCAGAACTCTTCGTTTCATTCTTAAGCGACTTATCAAGACCGTCCAGTTCTTCTTGAATATCTGACAACTTCTCGGTAAGAACTTCGTTGGCTGCATGGAGCAGAGCTTGCTTATCAGCAGACATGTGATATGATTTCATTCAACTTATTGAGTACATGTTCCTCAGAGTATTGAAGTCCTGTAGCTCTGATCTTGTCGGAATCGAATTGCTCCTTGTTCTTCATGAATGTGATCATGGCATTCGACAATGATTCCGGATCGTTGATGGTGGTATTATAACCGAGCTCCTCAGAAAGGTTGTATCCGATACCCACAGGAGTCGTGATCGTTGGAATTCCGCTCGCCCACGCTTCTGCCAAAACGATAGAGAAAGTCTCATAGATCGAATTGAGTATGAAGGCATCTGATTCTTGATAAAATACAGGGAGCTCCTCCCATTGCTTTGAACCGGTCACCTCAATGCAGTCTATCAATCCTTGCCGTTCGATATAGTTGATCAGCTCTCGTGTTTCCCCGTCAGATATGATGCAAAGTTTGAACGATTCATCAAAACGATCTTTTGTCAGTTTGCAAGCATCAACAATACCAATAGGGTCTTTTGTTTTAGGGTCGAGTGTCGAAATGTGCAAAAACTGCGTATGCTCTTTTTTCTTACTATTATCCAGAGTGAAAAGGTTGGTGTCCACATGATTTGGTACAAGCTCGATCTTCCTTCCGGGAAATACCTCTTCCATGTCTTTTCGAACGAACGCAGATGATGCCAGTAATTGGTCAATTGAACCCTCACATTTCTTGATGATCATTCGTTGGATGAAGTTCCATTTCTTGCGCTCTGATAATCTGAAATAGGAACCTTGCTCCAAGTGGATCCAAGGAATATTGAACTTCTTTTTCAGGGTTTCAAATTGCCAGCCTTTTGGAAGAAGGATCTGGGTCATCAAAACGTCCGGTTTAAAATCGATGTGCTCGATTGCTTGCTTCAACGCTTTCTTCTGAAACTTCCGTTTGGCAAAAATGGATTTACCCTGAGGATGCTGAACGATGATTTCTGTCAAATTATTCGATTTCTCGACAGAGATCGATAGCTCTTTTAGTTCGTTTGTAGGTACAGTATTAATGACCGTAACATTGTGTTCCTTAGCAAGAAGTAAAGCTTGTCTGCGAACAAAATTTCCTAAGAACGGATTGTGTGCATTTGGATACCAGGAGCTGGCGAAGAGTATGTTCTTTTTTGCTTGCGTCAATGTTATGCAAGTGTTTTCTCAAATACCAATTTGATCTGTTCCAAGGCAAAGTCGATCTCTTCTTTGGTTGTGTAGCGAGAGAAGGAGAAGCGTGTGTTCGGTCTGGTCATATCAGCACCAATACCTTCAAGTACATGCGAACCTTTTGCTGCGCCACTTGAACAGGCAGATCCACCTGATGCAGCGATTCCTTTTAGGTCAAGTGTGAAAAGAAGCATAGATGATTTATCCGTCTTCGGGAAGCATACGTTCAACACTGTATAAAGAGATCCTTCCGGAGTGATGTCTCCATGAAAATTAATATCGTCAAACATGGATGTCAATTGGTCGATCATATATGATTTAAGACCTTGAACATGCTCCTGGTGTCCTTCGACATCTTCATAAGCAAGATCCATTGCTTTCGCCAGACCAACAATACCGTAAACATTCTCAGTTCCTCCTCTAAACCCTCTTTCCTGAGCTCCTCCGTGAATTAGAGATCCTACTTTGATCTTGCTGTTCACATATAGGAATCCTATCCCTTTTGGTCCATGAAATTTGTGTGCTGCACA
>JBMSGX010000091.1:0-8454 GCA_049416285.1 Crocinitomicaceae bacterium
AACAGTGTTGGTGATGATATAGAGATTTACGATCCGGAAACAGGTGAAAAAATTGCCACACAGCATACGCTTAGACAACAAACGAAGAAGGCCGATGGAGTTCCTCAAAAGGCATTGTCAGATTTTGTTGCTCCAAAAGAATCGGGAATTAAAGATTATATCGGAGGCTTTGTAGTAACATCGGGTATTGGTGTAGCGGAGCGTGTGAAAGCATATGAAGAAGACCACGATGATTATCAGTCGATCATGTTGAAGGCGCTTGCAGATAGGTTGGCAGAAGCTTTTGCAGAGTATTTACATGAAAGAGTGCGAAAAGAAGAGTGGGGATACGCAATGAACGAATCATTGACGAATGAAGGACTGATCAATGAAGAGTATAAAGGAATTCGTCCAGCTCCGGGTTATCCTGCTTGTCCTGATCATACCGAGAAAATAACGCTGTTTAAATTGTTGAATGCGACGGAGTCAACGGGAGTAACTCTTACAGACAGTTTGGCTATGTCTCCGGCAGCGAGTGTTTCAGGTTGGTACTTTGCACACCCAGACTCAAAGTACTTCGGTGTTGGTAAAATAGGAATGGATCAGGTAGCTTCTATCGCCGAAAGAAAAGGCCTAACTATCGAGGAAATGGAGAGATGGTTGTCGCCTAATTTACATTAGAAACAAAAGGTCATAAAAAAGTAAAGCAGCTCGGGCGAGCTGCTTTACTATAACCTAACCTAACCACTATTCACTGAAAAAGACTTCTAGTTTGATTGAATAAATCTCAATCTTTTTACATAACAAATGTACGAGCCAAACTGACAACCACAAAATTGTAAATCAGCACTTTATGGTAATATTTACAATTTATGCATGCATACTATGTTTGATTCCGTTGAGAGATAGAGAAATATGAATCATTCGTAGACAAAATTCAATGATTCATAGAAAAGAGGTTGTAAACATTCTTGGATTCCTAAAAAATCAAAAAAAATCAATTATTCGACGAAAGTGATTAAATTCTCGACAAATGCAAATGTTTAGTCACTTGAAATGCGAATCGGTTATTTAAAACAGTTCCTGTTGATCGTTGAGTTCTGGGTAAGAGCACTCTTCCCAAGCCTTTTCAGTGTTTCCGACGTATTGCCTCCCACGCAGCTTTCTCACCGTCCAAGCATTTAAGTGTAAATCCTCACGCTCATAGTGGTCTAATACTGCTTCAGGCTCTTCCAACCATCTCCTGGCAGAATTATCATCTAATATCAGAGGCATCCTTGGTTCTTCAAGTTTGGGATTGTTATGAATGGTTGCCATTTTATCATTACCCCTAGTTGTTACAATACTCATCGACCTTACCAATTCTCCAGTGTTTTTATTTAGCCATTCATCGAAGATACCCGCAACAAACATGATCTCCTTCTTATCCTCACGAACGAAGTACGGAAATGATTTATCATGCTTGTGATGATGTTCATAGAAACCTTGAAGTGGAATCAAACAACGGTGCTTTTTATAAGCATCTCGAAAGGAGGGTTTCTCAGATAATGATTCGGACCTTGCATTGATCGTAGAGTTCCAGATCTTTTCAGCATGTTCTTCATCTTTTGCCCAGTTTGGGATGAGTCCCCAATAAAAATGATCTATATCCAAAGTATGATTCTCATCAAGATGATAGGCAAGTAGTTTTGGGTGCTGAAACCCATTCGTGTGATAATAATTTGAATGTACCTTCTCTAGTTGTTCCCATTTAGATCGAAGTTGATCGATCTCCTCTTTGGAAGCATTCAAGCGAACAGCTTCTTTATAGACACGGAAAGCGAGTTGAGCAGCATCATAACACATGATCTCAAGATATAAAAAAGAAAGGGCCTTTCGGCCCTTCTTATTAAATGTTACTTGTCATTTCCCAATTCAACTTCTTGTAGATCCAAACCTTAAGTCTGTATGTGATTAGATACAAGGCTGGAATGATCACCAACGTTAAGAACGTCGCGAAAGTCAATCCGTAAATGATCGCCCATGAGAGCGGTGCAAAGAAGATGTTGTTGTCTCCTCCAATGTATATGTTCGGATTGAATTCGGTGAACAATGTAAAGAAGTCAATATTGAATCCGACAGCGAGTGGGATTAGTCCGAGAATTGTTGTGATCGCCGTAAGCAATACCGGACGAAGACGCGTTTTTCCTCCTTCGATAGCGGCATCAACAATATCCTTGTAAGGAAGCTGTTCCGTCTCTGTCAGTCCTAGCTCTTCACGCTTTCTTTTTCTGATCTGGTTCGTATAGTCAATAAGCACGATGGCGTTGTTTACCACGACTCCTGCAAGGGAGATAACACCGATCATTGTCATCATGATCACGAAGTTCTGACGCGTGATTACTAATCCTAGCAATACACCGATCAATGAAAGCACAACGGTGATCATAATAACCGATGGCATGGAGTAAGAGTTAAACTGCGCAACGATGATCAAAAGGATCAAGAATACAGCGATCATCAAAGCGCTGCTCAAGAATGCCATTTCTTTCGCTTGCTCTTCCTGCTGACCAGTGAACGCAAAATTAACGTCGTCCTTAACGCGTCCGGACTCCTCATATTTTTGCATGATCCCTTTTAGTTCCTGCACAACTTCATTGGCGTTGAACCCTTCTGTAACATTGGATGATACAGCTACCATTGGGATCTGATCCTTACGAACAACTCCCGTAAATGAGCTCATTTCCTTTGGTTCTTCGATGACAGATCTTACAGGAATATTCATCAACTGACCTTTGTTGTTTCTGAAGATCAGGCGTTGATCCAATAAGGCATCGAAATCTTCACGATTAGTCTTGTTGAATTTCACTGTAATGTCGTAAGACTCTTCGTCTTTCGTATAGGTTGTGATGTCCTGACCAAGTAGCGCTTTTCTAATGGCCATACCTACTTGATAAGTTGAGGCGTTCAGTTTTCTGATCTGATCTCTGTCAACTCGAATCGGAATTTCAGGACGATTGGCTTCAACATTCAGTTTCAGCTTGTCTACACCATCAACACGCACGCTGTCAAGATAAGTCTTGATAGCCGCAGCTTGAATAATGAGGTCTTTATAATCACCTTTTCCAGTTACTTCTATATTGATCGGAGGTCCCTGCGGAGGTCCGTTGTTTTCTTTCGAAGCGGAGATCTCTACATCTGCAGTGAACTGTCCCTTAAGTCCCGTTTGAATTTTCTGCAGGATCTCTGAAGTTTTGACCCCATTTCGGAATTTAAATTCCGTGAAGTTCACAGTAATACGCGCTTTGTGCGGAGTATTTCCCATTGCGACACCTTCCATGGGATCACTCGTTCCTTCTCCTACTTGAGAGATCACAGATCTGATCAGTTTTTGGTTTGCGGGCACATCCGAATTCGCATCATTTTTTGTGTACTCACCAAGAATTTGATTCAGTTTTTCTTCAACCTGCAATGTCGTCTCATTGGTTACTTTAATGTCTGTCCCGATTGGATGTGAAATAAAAATATTCACATAGTTCGGCTCGTTTACCGGGAAAAAGTCAACTTTTGGAGGGAAAAGCCCCATTAACACAAAACTGAACACTAGAAGCCCCAGTGTCCCTAGGAAGAATTTTAGTGGTCTTCTTCCATTCAATGCAAACGTTAAGAACTTAGCATAAGATGCCTCTAATTTTGGAAGGAATGAATTTTGAAATTTCTCCGCTCCAGGGTAGAGTACATAAACATTAAGTATTCCGAACAGTCCAAGAACGATCAATAAGTTCCCAGTCCCGATAGCTCCTAGAATTAACATGAGAATACCAATTCCTGCAAGAACTAAGCTAACTTTAAACGTACGCTTCTTATTTGGTTTATCGCTCGCAACTTTCATATAGGTTGCAGCCAATACCGGGTTGATCACGAGCGCAACGAACAATGAAGATCCTAGTACGATCATAAGTGTGATCGGTAGGTATTTCATGAATTCTCCCATAATACCTGGCCAGATTGCCAACGGAATGAAGGCAGCAAGTGTTGTTGCCGTTGAGGCAATAATCGGCATCGCGATCTCACCTACACCTTCGATCACAGCACGCGTCGCTTTTTTACCTTCTGCCATGTGGCGGTAAATGTTCTCTACGGTTACAATTCCATTATCTACTAGCATCCCCAGAGCAAGTACAAGTGAGAAAAGAACCATTACATTCAATGTTACTCCCATGCTGTTCAAGATGAGGAAGGACATTAGCATAGATAGCGGGATCGCAACTCCAACGAACAGGGCGTTTCTTAATCCTAGGAAAAAGAGCAATACACCAACAACCAAAAGTATACCGAAGATTATGCTATTGACTAAGTTGTCCACCATTTCTCTGGTGTTGTTAGACTGATCACTCGTACGTGAGATACTGACACTCTTTGGAACTGTTCCGTCTTCTTGAGCTGTTTTCAGAATTTCAGTGATCTTATCACTGGCATCAAGTAAGTTTTTACCACCTTGTTTCTTAACATCTAGCATTACCACGGGAGAACCAAATTCTCTGGCGTATGATGTTGTATCACCATTTCCAAAAGCAACATGCGCAACATCTTCCAGACGTACCGGCAAGAATTCATCCTGTTTTACGACAATCTTTTTCAGCTCTTCGGCATCTTCAAATTCCCCTTCGATACGAATGGTTTTACGTATACCGTCCATTAAAAGCTCACCACCAGGGATTGTTTGGTGCTCAGCATTTACAGCGTTTTGAATATCGTCAAGGGTAACATTTACAGCTTGCGCCTTGACAGGATCTACTTCGATACTCATTTCCTGCTCCTGAACACCTCTAATATCAACCTCACTGATCTCAGGAAGCTCTTCAATACGATCCTTTAGGTCTTCACCGATGTCTTTCAACAGTTGTGCATTATCACCACGAAGGTTGATGTTCATGATCGGGAATTCCGACGGATCCATCTCAAATATGTTGGGTTCAACCGGCAGATCAGGGAAGCTCGCTTTTGAACGTGCATCATCCACGGCATCCTTCACCTTTTGAAGTGCTTTGTCAGCACTCATTTTAAAGTCGAACTTAACACGGATGGTCGTATAACCGTGTACGGAATTGGTGTTGATCTCGTCAACCAACTTGATACCGGCCACTTCCTTTTCAATAGTTCTACCGATCTTCTCTGACATGTATTCAGGAGATGATCCAGGTTTCGCAATTCCGACATAGATTTCCGGAATCTGTAATTCAGGGAAGTTTTCCTTAGGCATAGAAGTATACGCCAGGAATCCGCCCAAAACGATTATGATGGCAATTAGGAAAACCGTCTTTCGGTTATTCACCGATAAGGTCGATAATCCAAATCCTTTTGATTCTTTTTCCATTTTGTTACCTCTTATTTCTTGATCTCTACTATGTCATTATTTGCGACTCCACGAGCACCGTCAACCACTATCATGTCTCCTGTTTTGACCTCTGAATTCTCTGAGATAAGGCACTGACCGTTATACCTTGAAATAACTTCAACATTGCGTTTTGAAACAACAGAACCATTCTTTCCCTTGGCAACGACGTAAACGAAATCTCTGTTCTCGTTGTCTTTAAGGATACTCTTGGATGGTACTACTATACCATCTTCTACACTTAGATCAGTGATACTTACTTCCGCTAACATATTTGGAAGAAGGAAATTGTTCTTTTTGATCGTTGAACGAATGCGGACGGTTCTGTTCGTTGGTTCAATGTAGTTACCGACATTCGTTACTTTCAATGTGATCGTTGTGTCCGTATAATTTGGGAAACTCACTTTCATTTCAGTTCCGATCTGTACGTTAGCATAGTGCTTTTCGGATACAGAGGCTACAACGTCAACTGTTTCATTGTTTACCAATCTGAACAAAGGTGATTGTGGTCCTGCGATCTGACCGTTTTTACCATATACCTGATCGATCACTCCGCTAAATGGTGCGGATATCGTTGCTTTACCCTTTTGAGTATTCAATGATTTGATCTTGGCTTTTAATGCAGCCACCTGGTTTCTAGACCCTTCCAGTTCTACTTCGGAGCCAACGCCTTTTTCATTGAGTTCTTCCTGTTTTTTGAGCATGTACTCAGCGTATTCCAGCGATGTTTCCAGTTCTTGTAGATTTGAATTTAAAACGCTTGCATCAATGCTTGCAAGTACTTGACCTTTCTTTACGGATTGACCTTCGTTCACTGTGATTCCTGTTATCAAACCACCCATTTCTGCGCTGATTAGCACATCTAGGTCAGTCTCGATATTCCCTTGAACACGGATCTCATGCTTAAATGGTCCTCGGTCCACTTTAACAGCAGTAACAAGTGGCAGTTTACTTGTTTCTTGTTTCTCTTCTGTGACTTCTCCGCTTTTACATGAAGTCACGATTGCGGCAACCATCAGCACACCGGCTGCCAATTTAAAATTGCGATTCATCTTATTCGTTTGTTGAAATGATATTGTTGTATAATTTGTCTAGATCCAGTTTTGCAGAGAACAACTCGATCAATGAGGCTACATATTGTGTTTGCGCCACCATTAATTGTTGTTGTTTTTGAGTAACCAGGATACTGTTTCCTTTTCCTATTTTTTCTTTTAGAACTGAGTTGTCATAGATCGTTTTTGCTAATTCCACGTTTTGCTTTTGAAGTTCCAGCTTGTCCTGAGCACCTCTCAAATTGTTCTTGAATGTGATCTCTTGCAACTTCAATGACTCTTCCAGGTATTCTAGGTTGTTCTGCTCCTTCATCCAGGCAATTTTTGCTTGAGAGGTACGTGCGTATTTCTGGCCACCGGAAAAAATTGGAACATTTAGTTGAAGACCCCAAACTGTTTGTGGGAACCATGGAAGGTCATCGAAAAAGTCAAATTCGTTTCTGTAAGCGTTGTAAGTCTGATCAAAAAACGCGCTCAAGGTTGGTAGATAATTCATCTTATTATTCTTCAGATCAAGCTCATTTAGATAAACACGCTTTTCGAGTAACTGATAGTTAAGGTTTTGATATAAATCATTTGAGGACTGAATGCCATTAACGTAATCGATAAGCTCCTCAAGCGAATTAGAAAGATGAATAGGATAGTCCATTGGGTATCCCATGCTCAACTTCAGCATTGCAATTGAGTTCTCAAGTTGTACACTCGCGTTGGTACGTGCATTTTTAGAAGTAAGAAGAGAGTAGTTCAATTGGTCAAGGTCTTCTTTTTCCATGAAGCCCAGATCGTAGTAATTTTGTTGCTTGTTCACCAAGCGCTCGGTCAATGCAACGATAGAATCTGCAAAGGCAAGATTTTTCTGAGCAACTGCTACGAGCTCATAACTTTGTATAACTCCAAACAGCACTTCCTCTTCAGTCATCTTAGCAGCAGTGGCTTGAAATTTTGCGAAGTAATTAGATGCTTTTAGTCCAACAAAGTACGATCCATTGAAAAGCAATTGGCTTGCTTGAAGACTTCCTGAAGCTGAAAACTCTGTTCCTGCTCTGAAAGAGATAGTTTCTCCTTCAGGTGCCATTGGGTTGATAAAGGAAGCGTCAACAACTTGGATCGGTAAGTTGATAAAATTGTTGAATGTCCCACTAATGTTTACTTGAGGTAAACCAACAGCCCGCGTCTCAATGATCTGTTGTCTTGCGATCTCTATGTCATTTTGAGCATTCTTGATCTTGTAGTGATGATCAAGGGCATACATTTTTGCTTCATCAAGAGTAAAAAAAGTTGAGTCTTTCGTTTGACCATTTACATATCCGGTCATAAGCGCACAAAAGACAATGATGTTAGTCCATTTCATTGCTGAATGTTTTTTGTAAATATTTAATTCCTTTCTCATTAGCCATTCCTCTTATCTGAAAGTTGATAAATTCTCTGAACACATTTTCGAACTTGAACTCCGGCCAAGGAAATACATCACCGTTTAAGATAATATCGGTGATTCCGACATAAATTCGAGCAATCACTTCATTATCGAGGTCTTCACGGTAGATACCTTCAGTCTTGCCTCGGATGATATTCTCACGGGTCATATTCAATACAAATCCCCATTTGTGGTCTTGCATGATCTGCCACGCTTCCGGGTAGAAACGTTTAAGGTCATAGAATACAGCGGGATTTATATTTCCAATGTTCTCGATAACCTGTCTGCTTACACTTATAAGGTCATCAATAGCATTTTCAGAATTTTGCTGACAGTTCACGCATAGTGCTGTGTCCATCTCAAGTTTAAATCGTATGATCGAGTTTACAATATCTGTCTTGTCATTAAAGTATTTGTAAACTGTCTTCTTTGACATCCCAAGCTCTCTTGAGAGGTCATCCATGGTTACGCTCTTGATGCCGTATTTCATGTATACAGCTGAAGCACGCTCCATTATTTCGAGTTTTTTCTCTTCCATGAGGCAAATTTATCAATAAAAAAAACGATGGAAACAAAAAACATCATAAAAGTTTCCAAAGTATTTAGATATCTTCGTGAGGTGAGTGAGAAGATCG
>JBMSGX010000092.1:0-8351 GCA_049416285.1 Crocinitomicaceae bacterium
TATCCAAGAAGTTCAGTGCATCCAATCGTAAATTTTCTCCATTGATCGGTATCCCCGTGAGAAATGTAAGTCCTGTTGCTGCCTCAAATCGACTCTTCAATGTTGTTGCGTTGATCCACAGCTGAGAAAATGCAGGAGTCTGGTAATAAGCCGGCCAACCAGCAACAGCAGGAGGAGCCGCATATGACTGTCCTTGTTGCTCACAGAATCCGTAAAGCAACAGTCTCATCTGAGAATCTGTATCCAAATCAAAACTTGGGATAGTTCCTGTAGTGTTGAACATTGAAAACACCATATCTAACGGTCCTCTAATGATCGCTCCCCTGATTGCAATATCATAGAAATGCTCACTTTGCAACAGCTGAGACATCACAGGTAAAATATCATAGTTATTCGCGATCAATGTACTTGCCATATCCGGAATCACGTTCGTCTCAACATCTGTTGTCAGGTCGTAATTCACAAAATATCGATAAAGCTTTCTACAAATGAAATTCGCGCATTCATTCTGCTGAAAGATGATATCGATCAGATCTCCATATTCGTTCGCTCCATTATCTGTAATTGTTGCATTACCGAAATGATATGAAAGTGTTTTTGTTGAACTATCGTGAAGAATCCCATTATAAACAGCCGTCACATCTGTCAATGTATCGGAACGAAGTCCATCAACGTAGTATCCCGTCAGAACTTTTGCAGCTTCAAAAATATCGTCTTCCGTATAGTTCGAATAATCTCCAGGTCCAATTTGAGGTCCTTTACCAATCGTGAATAGTTCGAGTAGTTCACGCGCATAATTTTCGTTCGGGAAAAAGACGTTATTGGTTGCTCCATTCAAGAATAGCAACATGTTCGGGTTTATCGTCATGTCTTTCACAAACTGCTTGAAATTACCCAATGCATTCTGTCTGATCAACATGTGATAATCATATGTAGCCCTTGCGTCAGAACCTGCCGTAGCCGCAAAGTGGTTTTGCCAGAACAAACACATTTTCTCCGCAATCGATATCTGTTCAGTATTGATCCTTTCTATGATCCAGGAACCGAGTGACATCAATCTAGCTGCTTCTACCAACTGACCTTGTGCTACATCGGAAGGATATACTGAATTTACCCAAGTTGATCCAAATGGAACAATCGTTTCATTCGCATCAAAAGCCAACGGATCTCCGACAGCCGGTATTTGCAACAGGTTCGTAACAGTTGTTGTCATTCCATCTGTCACCGCGTCCAAAATCTGTTGATTTGTCGGGCCGAACATTGTTCTTCTTAAAAGATGTGCTGCTTCTGCTTTTGTCCAAGGCCCGGTGTATGGATTCATGCTCAACGAAACAGGTGTAGTAACTTCATTAACAGGCATAACTAGTGATTATAGTGGCTTCAAATTACGAAAATCTGATACGTTAAACAATTTAATGCATTTAGATTCTTTCTGAATTAACGAATTCTATGCCAAACGTTATTTATTCGGAAAGAAACTTGATGTTTCGTTTAAGGCCGCTGTATTTAGTGCGCTTTACGGCACTCTTTCTAAAAAGCTCTTGAAATACTTCCTCGGTTAGATCGTCCCATTCCGATTTATTGAGTTTTAGCAACTCCTCGTGCGGTTGAAACTGAGAAACATTATGCTTTTTGGAAAATCTGTTCCAGGGACATACATCCTGGCAGACATCACACCCAAACATCCAGCTGTCCATTTTACCTTGGAATTCAGTTGGGATGATCTCATCTTTTAATTCAATGGTGAGATAAGAAATACACTTAGAACCATCGACTACATATGGTTGAACAATGGCATCTGTTGGACACGCCTCAATGCATCGCGTACAAGTTCCGCAATAGTCCTTCATCGGCCCATCTTCTTCAAGCTCCAGATCAATGATCAATTCTGCAATAAAAAAGAAAGACCCACTCTTAGGGTGAATCAAGTTTGCATTTTTACCGATCCACCCGAGGCCGCTTCTCTCCGCCCAGGCTTTATCCATAACAGGAGCCGAATCAACGAATATCCTCCCATGCACTTCTCCAATCTCCTCTTGGATATGCTCTACTAGGTCCTTAAGTTTAGCCTTGATGACTTGGTGGTAATCTTCTCCATATGCATACTTGGAGATTTTCGGTGCCAAATTGTCTTCCTGAATTTCCTCTGTATAATAATTCAGCATTAATGAAACGACAGATTTTGCGCCATCCACTAGCAGTCTTGGATCTAATCGTTTATCGAAATGATTCTCCATATAGGTCATCTTTCCGTGATATCCCCTATTCAACCATTCCTCAAGATACTTTGCTTCCTTTTCTAAAAATGTAGCATTGGATATACCGCAATAGGAAAAGCCTAACTCCGAAGCTTTAGATTTAATTAACTGCGTACGTGCTTGCTTGTCCATGATCAGAAGAGACCACCTTGAGACCAACCCTTGTCCTTACCAAGGTGTTTAAATGCTTTTTCAGTGACCTTTCTACCTCTTGGCGTTCTCATCAAGAAGCCTTCCTGAATAAGAAAGGGTTCGTACACCTCCTCGATAGTACCTGGATTCTCGCCAATTGCTGTCGCAACTGTAGTAATCCCAACAGGTCCTCCCTGGAATTTGTCAATGATCACTGAAAGGATCTTATTATCCATTTCATCGAGTCCACTCTTATCGACATTCAAAGAAGTCAATGCCATCTCTGTAATATCGACTGTAATGGTTCCGTCTCCTTTGATCTGAGCAAAATCTCTTACTCTACGTAATAGTGCATTAGCTATACGCGGTGTTCCCCTGCTCCTACTGGCAATCTGATAAGCCGCGTCCTCAGTAGTCGGTATATCCAACAGGCCTGCAGAACGCTCTACGATCATTGTAAGCGTCTTAGCGTCGTAGTATTCAAGGCGAGAGTTTATTCCAAATCTTGCACGCAAAGGCGAAGTAAGCAAACCTGACCTGGTTGTTGCTCCTATTAATGTAAATGGATTTAATTCAATCTGCACAGTTCGCGCATTGGGGCCGCTATCGATCATAATGTCAATAGCGTAGTCTTCCATGGCAGAATAAAGATACTCTTCAACAACAGGGCTCAAT
Organism: Crocinitomicaceae bacterium; assembly: GCA_049416285.1. GTDB lineage: Bacteria > Bacteroidota > Bacteroidia > Flavobacteriales_D > Crocinitomicaceae > UBA4466. The sequence goes on from JBMSGX010000092.1 coordinate 3,066, forward strand.
CTGTGTATCTCATCAATGAATAAGACATCTCCTCTTTCCAGATTAGTCAACAGGCCCGCAAGATCCCCAGGTTTGTCCAATACCGGACCGCTAGTTACTCTGCAGCTAACTCCCAACTCGTTAGCGATAATGTTAGCGAGGGTAGTTTTTCCCAGGCCCGGAGGTCCGTGCAGTAGCACATGATCCAGTGGTTCATTTCTGAGAGTCGCCGCCTGGACAAAGATCTCAAGGTTCTCGACCACTTTAGGTTGACCGGTAAAGTCTTCCAATCGTTTTGGACGTAATACCTTATCATAATCCTGGTCATTATGATTTTCGGCTTCTTCTCTATAATCGAATGAATCTTCCACTTGCTGTCGGTTACTATCAAAAATACAAAAAGCCCTCCAATTGGAGGGCTCTTTTAGAATATCGTGAAGATTAATGTTCTTCTTCTCCGTCCGCTAATGGAACTGTCTGAGGAATAAAGTCTTCCTCTGCTCCAGGCTTCGAGTAATCGTAAGGCCATCTGTGAACCGTTGGCAGTTCTCCTGGCCAGTTACCATGTACGTGCTCAACAGGAGTAGTCCACTCAAGTGTATTCGATTTCCAAGGGTTCTGAACCGCTTTTGGTCCTCTAAAAATAGAGTAGAAGAAGTTGAATAAGAACAATAACTGTCCAAGTGCCGCGATGATCGCGAATACTGTTACGATAACGTTCAAGTCCATGATCATTGCGAATGAATCCGCATCGAACTCACCGTAGACCGAGTAATCATAATAACGTCTTGGTGCTCCGGCCAATCCAACAAAGTGCATTGGGAAGAACACTCCATACGCCCCAACTAGGGTAATCCAGAAGTGTGCATACCCTAAACGCGTATTCATCATTTTACCGTACATCTTAGGGAACCAGTGGTAAACACCGGCAAACATTCCCAGTACAGCTGACATACCCATTACAATGTGGAAGTGAGCTACTACGAAGTATGTATCGTGCGTTGTAATATCCAACGCTGAATCGGCAAGAATGATTCCAGTTACACCACCTGTAATGAATGTTGACACCAATCCGATCGCGAAAAGCATCGCCGGCGTGTAAACGATTGAACCTCTCCAAAGTGTTGTCAAGTAGTTAAATACTTTTACTGCAGAAGGAATCGCAATCAATAGTGTGGTAAATACGAATACACTTCCCAGGAAAGGATTCATACCAGTCACGAACATGTGGTGACCCCATACAATGAATGAAAGGAATCCGATCGCAAGGATAGATCCGATCATTGCGCGATAACCAAAGATCGGCTTTCTTGAGTTGGTAGAAATAATTTCTGAAGACAAACCTAGTGCCGGAAGAAGTACGATATATACCTCAGGGTGACCTAGGAACCAGAACAAGTGCTGGAATAAAATTGGTGATCCTCCGTGGTTTGTAAGCATCTCTCCTCCAACAATAATGTCAGAAAGGTAGAAGCTAGTACCAGCTAGTCTATCCATGATCAAAAGCAATGCTCCTGATAGTAGAACCGGGAACGAAAGTACCCCTAGAATCGCAGTTACCAAGAATGCCCATACTGTCAAAGGAAGACGCGTCATACTCATTCCTTTTGTTCTAAGGTTAAGAACTGTAACAATATAGTTCAATGATCCAATCAATGAAGATGCAATGAAGATCGCCATTGAGAACAACCATAAAGTCATACCCATTCCTGAACCGCTAACTGCTTGTGGTAAAGCAGAAAGTGGAGGATAGATTGTCCAACCAGCCATTGCAGGTCCTGACTCAACGAATAATGAAACAAGCATTAACATTGATGAAAGGAAGAACATCCAATAAGATAACATGTTCAGGAATCCAGACGCCATATCACGTGCACCTACCTGAAGTGGTATCAATATGTTAGAGAATGTTCCTGATAATCCACCGGTAAGTAGGAAGAATACCATGATTGTACCGTGAATAGTAACCAATCCTAGGTACATATCCTCAGCTAGAACTCCATCCGGAGCCCATGTTTCTCCAAGGAAAAATGAAAGGAAATCAGAGCTTTCTCCTGGCCACGCCAATTGAATTCTGAATAAAATAGATAACAACATTGCAATCACTCCCATGAAGACAGCAGTCATAAGGAACTGCTTACCGATCATTTTGTGGTCGTGGCTGAAAATGTACTTGGATACGAAACTCTCTTCATGGTGGTGTCCATGATCGTGATGTCCGTGTGCTTCGTGCGATACTGCCGCCATTCTATCTAGTTTTTAATTTAATTATCAAATATTAGTTCATTGCAGTTGCTGTCGTGTCAGCTTGAGCAGTCTCTTCAGCAGGAGCTGCAGCTTCTGTAGCTGGCTCTTCTGCCGGCTCCTCTGAAGCAAAGTACTTGCTCTTGAATGTCATTGTTTTCTTAACATCCCACCACTTGTTGTAGTCTTCTTCTTCCATTACTACAACCATCATTTTCATTTTGTAGTGTGCACCTCCACAGATCTTGTTACACATAAGAATGTAATTGAAATCTTCTTGTGCTCTTTCTACACGCATTTCTGCAGTTGTCTTATTCGGGATAAACTTGAATCTAGTAACCATTCCCGGAACAGTGTTCATTTGAGCTCTGAAGTGAGGGAAGTAAGCAGAGTGAATTACATCCTTAGAACGGAAGTTAAACTCATACTCTTTTCCTTTACATAGGTACAATGTATCCGTCTGGATCACGTCATCCCATGCCTGAGCATCCATTTTTGAATCGTGTCTACCTTCCATTTGGTGAAGAAGACGGATCAACCTTGATTTTCTCGACAAGTCTGTTTCTTTAGCAGCTCTGTCTTTAGGAACCATCATAATCGACTCATCGTTCAATTCAGCCTCAAGTGCTGTCATAGATGCTTCCATATTTTCGATCGCCGCCTTGATTGTTTCAGTTGTCAAAAGAGCAAGTGGGTTATTATCGTCATTCGTCAATTTGTAATCGTGACGTCCAAGCTTGTTGTCCTCTCCTGAATATCTCGCTGTCCAATCAAATTGCTTTGAGAAAAGCTCAACACGAATAGACTCAGGTGCGGCTTCAGAAGTTGCAGCGTTCCAGCTTTGTAGACCAAGGATGATAATTACCGCAAGAACGACAGCAGGAACCACAGTCCACAACATTTCCAATTTGTTGTTGTGTGGATAATAGAATGCATTAACTCCCGGGCGCTTTACGTACTTGTAAGAAAATACGAAAAGTAGTGTATTCGTCAAGAAGAATACTGCTATGATTATAATGAAGTTCAGGTTTAACAGCCAATCCAAGTTTTCACCGTGAACCGAAGCAGCATCACCTCTACCTGTCCATCCGTAAGTTGTCATTAGCCAAATGAACCCACCATAAAGGAACACCATAAATGCGATCCATAATTTCGCATTGACCATGTTATCACGGTTGCTGATATCATGTTCTCCAGTCTTGCGCAGCTTCGAAGACAACTCATAAACTCTCATGAGCTGTGCCAGTGCCACAACACCTAAAACAATTACTCCTAATGTGATCAATTTCGTTACCATTTATCCAAAATTATCTGTGTCTAAACTTTATTATATCTCGTGGTGAATACTCTCATCCAAGAATGGGTGATTAACTGGTGTCAACGGAGCCTTCGTCAGGTTCGTAAGCACCACTCTGATGAATAGTCCCAACATAAGCACTACCATTCCTATCTCCAATAGACCAATGTGAGCATTAGCTCCAAGTGAACCAGCAGATACCATGATGTATACATCTAACCAGTGACCACCAAGAATAATAAGTCCAACCAATGTTAAGATTCCAGCATTTCTTTTAGCGTCTCTAGACATTAGAATCAACATTGGGAATGCAAAGTTGATTACGAACATTGAGAAGTATAGGATCTGGAAGTTTTCTATTCTCGCCATGTAATATGTTACCTCTTCCCCTATGTTCGCATACCAGATCAACATATACTGAGAGAACCATAGGTAAGACCAAAGGAATGAAGTTGCAAATGTCCATTTACCGATATCGTGGATATGAGAATCATTTACTTTAGGTAAGTATCCAAGTTTCTTCAAGTACAATACCGTGATAACAATCACAACCATTGTAGAACACCACATCCCAGCGAATGTATACCATCCGAATAGTGTTGAGAACCAGTGAACGTCAATTGACATCAACCAATCCCAAGACGACGTTGAACTAAACACTGCGAAGAATACTAAGAACAATGCACCTCTCTTATAGTTTTTGAAGTGAATCTCAGTACCTCCAACTCTATCCTCTTCAAGTGATCTTTTTCTAAATCCAGTCCAGAATAGGTAATAAGTCACTAGATAAGCAATTGTTCTAATCCAGAAGAATGGTAGGTTCAGGTAAGCAGATTTACCTTGAATAATGCTGTCATGAGATACAGTCTCAGGATCCATCCAAGGATAGATATGTGCTCCATGTGTAAGTGAAAGCACTCCTAAAACTAGGATCATAAATCCAATACCATATGGCAAGAATCCAGCGATACCTTCAATTACTCTCTTTACTGAAGCGTACCACCCAGTTTCCGTTGCATATTGCAGTGCAAGGAAAAATAGAGCTCCTAGACCTAGTGAGAAGAAGAAAAAGCTGTTCACAAGACCATTCGCCATGATTCGTGTAAACAAATGATGATCTCCAGTGTTCATAACAATTCCTAGAACGGTAGCGAGTAACCCCACAACCATCAGAACTGTCGTGACCATTTTAGCTTTACTTGTTATTTTGAATTCCATCTGTCGCTTGTTAATCTTAGTTAGTTCTTATTGAATAGTATCAGCTGGCGCAGCAGTTGCTGCTCCCGGTCCGTAGTTAGCATCCTGGAACTTTCTGATGTAGTGCACCAAAGTCCAGATCTCCTTCTTGTTAAGAAGCGAGTTGTGCGCACCCATTGCTCCCTTTCCGTAGTAGATAGAGTAGAACAACTGTCCATCACTCAAGTTTGCTACGTTCGCGTAGTTAGCAACTCCGGCATAAGCGCCACTCTCAACCATTGGCCCATTACCGTCCCCTTTCTCTCCATGACAGTGAAGACAGTAAGTAGCGTATAGTTTCTTACCACTATCCATAACAGCGTCAAAGTTGTCTGCAGTGATCGCCATTGGGTTCTTATCCGTTACAGCCGCAGCATACTCATCTTGGGCTGAATAATCCATACCAAATAAACCATGTGTTAGCTTGAACGCTTCAGTTGGTTTTCTATCATAAGGCATCATAATGCTCACACAAGTAGAATCTGTTCCAACGTAAGGGATCGTTCCGAAAGGAGGAGTCTTTGCAGAAA
>JBMSGX010000093.1:0-8326 GCA_049416285.1 Crocinitomicaceae bacterium
GTGACCCCGGCAGGATTCTAACCTGCAACCGCTGGAGCCGAAATCCAGTGCTCTATACAGTTGAGCTACGGAGCCGGGTTATGAAGACAAATATACCAAACATATTCCCATTCTTTTGAAATGCCCGGAATTCAAATAATTTTGCATTATTGCCGTTATAAAGGTCAATTGAAAACTATGCGTTACTTATTTCTAGTATTGATTTTTGTCAATTCGTATGCTTTTTCCCAAATCGGAATGGGGCAGTGGAGGCTGCACATGCCTTCGGCAAAGGCAATAGATATAGCTGAAGGAGACGATAAAGTTTTCATTGCCTTTGAAAAGGGAGTGGCTGAATATGACCTAGGTTCAGATGAAATAAGTGTTTGGGATGCAGTGAATGGTTTGTCAGACATTAATGTGTCGAGCATTCATTTCAGCGATTCTGAAAATGCATTATTTATTGGTTATGATAATGGAAACATTGACAAACTTCAAAATAACGCTGTAACGAATATTCCGGCGATAGAACTGGCACAGATCCAGGGCTCAAAAAAGATTTACAGTATCAAGGAACGCAATGGGTTTTTATACTTTGCAACTGGTTTTTCGATCGTTCAGGTTGATCCCGACAAAGAGGAAGTTAAGAATACCTGGTACCCTACAAACGGAAACGATCCGATTTTTGACATCGCATTCAAAGGTGATAGCGTCTATGCTTTGACCGAGACAGGAATGCTACGCGGAAATGTAAACGCGATCTTAGCGGATGTTGCCCAGTGGGATCTCGATGCAAGAGTTCCGAATCCAGGCTCTAGTGACTATAAGCAAATAGTCAATTTCAATGATGAGTTGTTTATTCTTAAAGTATCAAACGCTTACGGAGCAGATACCCTTTTTCAACTTTTGAATAATCAAATGACCTATTTTTCCAATGTAGGGTTTGACATTGAGATCAACGGGATCGATGATCTAGGAGCGCATTTAGGAATGAGTACTGACGGCGCTATTTATTTATATGATGAGACATTCAGTCAGTCTGATATTTACACAGGGTTTAACTTAGGGGGATGGGTTTCTCCGAACGCCATTGTTTTTGAAGGTTCACGACTATGGATGGCGGATAATTTGAGAGGGGTTTTAAGAGCGAATAGTTTATTCAGCTCAACAGATATTCAGGTTGCAGGACCACCAAAGAACAGTTTTTACAGATTGGATTGGCAACGAGGCAAACTGGCTGTCGCTGGAGGTAACTTATCGCAGGTTTTTGTGACATTCAACACGTCAGGTGTTTACTTTTTCGAGAATGAAGAGTGGGAGTTGAAAGATGCCTCAAATATGCCTTTATGGCAAGGTGCAGATATTTCCGATTGTATTGCCATATCAATTAATCCGGCGAACAAAGACGAAGTGGCTGTGGGGTCCTATTCGAAAGTTCCTTTATCAATTATTGATGAGTCAGGTTTTGTGATCGATACGCTTACGGAATACAACTCCTTGTTGGAGCCAACAAGCTTGAATAACGGCTGGACGATGATCTCAGATCTGGAGTATGATAACCAGGGAAATCTTTGGATGCTCAACGGTTACGCAAACGCGCCGCTTAAGGTGATGACCAATGAAGGACAGTGGTACGAATTTGAGATGAACACAAGCTCAAAAAATGTATTTACCAATGATCTGGTTATTGATTATAGTGGAAACAAATGGATGTCAATCAAAGGAGTTGGGATGTTCGGCTATAATGATAACGGAACAATTGATAATCCTGGTGATGATCAGTGGGTGCAATTGAACACAGGTGTAAATACAGGAGCGTTGCCTTCGAATGAAGTGAACGCATTGGCAGTGGACTTTGACAATGAGATCTGGATAGGAACGGATAACGGTTTTGCTGTTCTTTATGCAACGGAGACAGCCTTCGATGCTGTTCCCGGAGAATACAATGCGCAGCGAATTAAGCTTGAGTTTGAAGGAAATGTTGAGTACCTGCTTGGAGCTACGAATATTACAGATATAGAAGTAGATGGAGGTAACCGAAAGTGGTTTGGTACGGCTAATTCCGGGGTTATATTATTGTCTGCAGATGGTCAGGAGATCATTCAGCAGTTTACAATGGAAAACAGCCCGTTGATATCCAACTCCATTCTCGACCTTGAAATTGATCATAATACAGGTGAGTTATACATCGTAACGGATCAGGGATTGATCTCTTATCGTTCTGATGCAACTTATGAGGATCCTGATTATTCATCTGTAACGGTATTCCCTAACCCCGCGCGTCCTGAATTCGATGGACCGATCACAATTCAGGGTATTCAATATGATTCAGATGTGAAGATCACGGATGTCGCTGGAAACTTGATTTACAAGACCACATCAAACGGTGGAACAGCGACCTGGAATGGGAAGACCTTAGACGGGATGGATGTTACTACGGGAGTTTACCTTATCTGGACGGCGCCGAACAATGGTAGGAAACGTTTTGTCGGAAAAGTATTGGTTGTTAATTAGGCAGGATGAAACAGCTTGACGAAGCGATCTTTATTCACCGAATTCCTTATTCAGAATCCAGTTTAATAGTTACCTTCTTAACCAAGGAGCATGGCTACCACAAGTTTCTCTTTAAGGGAGGCAAGAAAAGATCACATCAGCTTTATCCGTTATCTGTTTCCGAGATTGAATTTTACGCAAGGAAGGAGAGTGACCTTTGGAATGTTACGAGTGCTGACCCTGCATTTGTCCAAAATATCCAATTTGACCCGGTAAAATCAACCATTGCTTTTTTCATCGCGGATGTTTTGAATATGGTGTTACGGGGAACAGAGAAAGACGCGTCACTATACAATTTTGTAAGGAACAGCATAGAGCAATTAAATGACCATGAGGAGCTAGGTCTTTTTCCTTCACTGTTTCTGATCGGCTTGACAAAACAACTGGGTGTTCAGCCTTTAATAGAGGATGAAGAGAACAAATGGCTTGACCTAAAGGCTGGCTCAATAGGTGGTTATAGAGAAATCGATACGATCTCGATTGAAGGTGTGCTTGTGGATGTTATCGTAAGTAAGCTTAGGGACCAGCCACGATCAATAGAACTAAATAAAGTGCAGCGTCAAGAGCTATTGCGCGTTTTGCTGGATTACTATAAAATACATGTGCCCGGATTCAAAGAACCGGGCACATATGATATCATTCGAGAAATTCTTTCTTAATCCTTGCGTATTTCTTTTATGAACACGTTTTTCAATGTTAGACTCTCCATTGGGTTAGCATCAAAGTTACGTACACGCGCATTGATGATTACAATATGGTCATCGGTGAAGATCGGCATTACAGCACCGTCGTTAATAATTAATTGATCACACTGAACGAGAAGATCCATTCGTTTCTCCGGGTTCTTTTCTGTCAATGCTTGTTCGAACAACCTGTCGTAGGTATCATTTTGATACTTGAACACATTCATCATGTTGCTTCCTTCAGCAATGTTTCCACCGTAGAACATAGCAAGGAAGTTCTCTGGATCCGGGTAATCAGCAACCCAACCAGTTCTCCAGATCTTTGCTTTTCCGCTTTTGATCGCCTCTTCTCTTTCCTTATACGAGCAAAGAATGATGTTCAGGTCAACATTTAGGTTTGTTTTGATCTGAGAAGCGATGGCCTGAGCCATTTTATGTGTTGTAGAACCTTCAAGTGCATTAACGTAAAAGTCCGTAACAGGGAATCCTTTTCCATTTGGATATCCGGCATCTTTCATTAGTTTTTGAGCAGCTGCAGGATCAAATATATGCCCCTTCACATTGTCGATCGGATAGTTTTTCATTGTTGGCACAAATCCATGATTTGCTGCCCATCCTTCACCCTCTAACCAAGATTCAATGATCTCATCTCGATTAATGGCTGTGTTAAATGCTTTGCGGACGTTAACATCTTTAAATTCCGAATTGATGATATCCATCGCTAAGTAATTAATACTGAAGCTTTGCTCAGAATCTACTTTGTGACGGATGTTCGTTTTTGCTTCTTCAAGTGTTCCAAAAATGTTATTTACCTCTTCAACCGGAATTTCCAGAACTAGGTCAATATCAGCCTTCTGAAACGCAACTAATTCGCTTTTCTTATCATTTGAAAAAGTGATGGTCACAGAATCAATAAACGGTAGTTTGTTCCCAAACTCATCCTTTTGCCAATACTTCGGGTTGCGCTTTAATAATACTTTTTTATCGTCTTTGTGGGCAAGCATAAAAGGACCTGTACCAACAGGATGCTCATTTACTTTATCACCGTAGGCGTCGAATACTTCAGGTGGGAAAATTCCCAATGACATGTGCGTAAGAATCTTTTCAAACCCTACAAAAGGCTGATTCAATGTAATCTGCAACGTGTTGTTATCAACCACCTTGATTCCTTCAACACCGTTATCTCCTCCTTTACCTGACTTTGTGGCATCGTAATGCGCCTTTGCTCCCTTGATTCTGTTTACCAAAAGGTAGTAGATCTGGTTCTCCGGAACTCCGGAACAAGCATAGTCAAGGGTGTATTTAACGTCTTTGGCTGTAAGCTCTCTTCCGTCGCCTCCGAAACAGTCATCTCTGTGGAAGAATACACCTTTACGTATCTTGAAAGTATAGACTTGAGCATCTTCACTCACCTCGTAGCTTTCCGCAATGTTTGGAACAACATTTAGAGTTTTCGAGTCAATGCTCAAAAGCGGTTCATATATCTGCTGGATCACACGCGCAGAGTATAAGTCTGCAGTGTACGTTGGGAAGTAGTTTCCAATTTTTTCAGCTGACATGAATTTGAAGTTGCCTCCGTATTTCTTTCCGCCAACGGCTTTTAGCTGCTCTTGTACCTCTTCATTTCCTCCGCATGAAGCAAGAATACCTCCAACTAAAAGTAAAACAGATAAAATAGTAATTCTCATAGGTCTATAATTGCCCCAAAGATAACAATAATACGCGTAGTTTAGTAGCCTACCTTAGCTCTGACGCGAGATAAAACTGCGGCTGCACTTTCTCGAGCTTTTTCTGCACCTACTTGCAATGCTTTTTCTATCTCCTCGGGGTGTTCCATTAAATAATTATATCGCTCACGCTCTGCCTTGAACTTATCCGTAACCAGCTCGTAAAGGGCTTGTTTAGCATGCCCGTAACCGTAACCCCCTGCCTCATAATTTTTGCGCATTTCTGCGATCTGTTCAGCTGAAGCAAGGATCTTATACAATGCGAAAACATTACATGTATCGGGGTCTTTTGGATCCTCCAGCTCTTTCGAATCGGTTTGGATGCTCATGAATTGTTTTCTCAACTTTTTATCCGGAAGGAAAATGTTGATGAAGTTGTTTCTTGACTTACTCATTTTCTCACCGTCCGTTCCCGGGATCAACTTTGTTTCTTCGTTGTGAACAATGTCAGGAATAACGAATGTATCACCCATTTTGTGGTTGAATCTGCTGGCAACATCTCGGGTAAATTCTAGATGCTGTTCCTGATCTTTTCCAACAGGGACAAACTCTGCGTCGTACAGCAAGATATCTGCAGCCATTAGCATCGGATAAGTAAATAATCCTGAGTTTACATCATCCAGGCGGTCCGCTTTATCTTTGAAACTGTGAGCAAGCATTAAGCGCTTGTAAGGAAAATAACACATCAAATACCATGTGAGTTCAGTTACTTCAGGGACATCACTCTGACGGTAGAACACAGTTCTGTCCGGATCGATTCCGAAAGCTAACCAGGTCGCAGCTGTAGAAAGCGTGTTTTCTCTCAATTCATTTCCGTCCTTGATCTGGGTTAATGAGTGTAGATCTGCGATGAACAAATACGATTCGTTTTTAGGGTCGTTTGCCATTTCAACTGCGGGCATGATCGCCCCAAGAATATTTCCTAAATGCGGTGTTCCCGTGCTCTGAATCCCTGTAAGTATGCGCGCCATATGGTTTGTTATGCGTTTGACCACGAAATTAGTGATTTATCTAAGAAAGGAAGACGTTCACAATAGTGTTTATTCTGTATTTTTGGCTGGTGAAATTGGTCATGGGAATATTAGGCTTGATATGGAAACTGTACATCGGTGTGGTTTTTGTCATCACGGCGATCATTTATTACCCGTTGATCGTTCCGTTCCTCTATAAAGAGAGCAACAAGCGTATTGCTTTTAAGCTTTTCATTTCCTGGAGCCAGGTCTTTCAGTTATTGTGTTTTTACTTCAAGCATGTAGAATGGAAGGAACGTATACCAGATGGGCCATATATCATCATCGCAAACCACGCATCTTATCTGGATATATTCATAATGCCTTCGTTATTCCCGGAGCATGAATTTTTGTTTCTAGGAAAAAGTGAGTTATTAAAGTATCCTTTAATAAAGACCTACTTCAAGAAGTTGAACATTCCCATTTATAGAGGAGACGATAGAAGGTCAGCAAGAGCGCTTATTTCGGCAATGAAGGCCGTAAAAAAAGAGTGGTCGCTAGTTATTTTCCCTGAGGGTGGAATTCCTGATTACGATAATCCGAAAATGATTCCCTTTAAACCGGGAGCGTTTAAGATCGCACAAAACACAGGGGTTCCGGTAATTCCTGTTACCTTTCTAAACAATCATGCCCTTTTTTCTGACCCTACAAATATTCTAGGGCCAGCCAGACCGGGCATCAGCAAAGTAATTGTGCACAAACCGATCTACGCACACGATTATGAGAAGATGGAGCTGGAAGAGCTGTCTGAATATTGTCATCAAATAATTAATGCGCCACTGCTCGAAAGGTATCCTCACCTTAACGATTAGTATTATCTTTGGGCTATGAAAATCACAGATGAAACGGTAGAACATATTGCAAATCTTGCGCGCCTTGAGTTTGAAGGAGATGAAAAGATCAAGATCAAAGAGGATCTAGAGAACATTATCACTTTCATGGAAAAATTGCAGGAGGTAGACACCGATAATGTGACTCCATTGGTGTTTATGACCAATGAAAAGAATCGATTGAGAGAGGATGTTGCTGAGGTGACTCTTTCACACGAGGAAGCATTGAAGAATGCGCCGAAAAAAGACTCTGATTACTTCAGAATTCCAAAAGTATTGAACAAGTAAGCGTAGTTAACGAGTTCTCCGCTTAGTTCTATTCTCTGCTATTTTTTGAGCGATCTCATCCAGAAATTCAAGCTGAAAATTACTGACCAGAGCATCCATTGTTTTTCGAGCTCTACGGTAAGACCTGAATCTCATTATATCTTCTTGACCGTCGCTTCCTCGAATTGTTATTAAGTAATAGATGGACTTGGAAGACGCAATGAGCACATTCTCCATTCCTCCCATTTTCATATGAGAATTATTCGCAGACAGTGAAAGCTTAACAGAATCCTGAGGTTTTATACGCCTCCACTTTCCAAAGTCTGTGAACCAAACATTTGTAAAGGCCCTGTAATGTCCAGATTTCTTATCTACTTGAACTCCCATCTTTCCAAAGAAGAAGCCAATACTGAATACAATTAGAAAGATAGAAACATAGACGGATAAACCCAGAACGCAAAGCCCGGAAACTATGAAAGCAGCTCCAATACTTAGGAAGAATTCGCGACGTTTATCTTGGATTTCGATCATCTTAATGGAACTCAGTGGCTCCAGTCATAACGGTCCAGCTCTTCCAGGCATGCCGTTAGAAGTTTGATACTACCCTCTATGTCATCCTTGTGAGCCATCTCAATCACCTGGTGAAGGTGTCTTGTTGGTATTGAAACCGCACCTGCAATGGATCCCCCTTCTGTCATTCGCTGAATACCCGCGGTGTCTGTACCCCCAGCCGTTAAAATTTCCGGTTGCCAGCTGATCTGATGCTTATCAGCAGTCTTTTTCATGTAGTCTACCATTCGGTAATCACAGATCGTGGATGCATCCATGATCTTGATGGCAGTACCCTCTCCTAAACGTGTGATCTTTTCATGTTCGGCAGCTCCAGGCAGGTCAAAGGCTATCGTTGTGTCCAGTCCGAATCCGAAATCAGGATTTACGCGCAATGCAGACACATTTGCACCTCTGATACCAACTTCTTCTTGAACGGTAAACACTCCGTAAATATCGTAAGGAACGGTCTTGTCCTTTAGTGCTCTCAATGTCTCGATTAGAATAAAAACGGCAAGTCTATTGTCCAGAGATTTCCCGTTAACGCATTCGCCCATTTCGATGAATTCGCGCTCTCTAGTGATTGGGTCTCCAACTGAAATTAATTCTTTTACCTCATCGGCACTCATTCCTGTATCGATGAAGTAGTCTTTTATTTTGGCTACTTTATTTCTTTCTTCTGGTGACATCACATGAATAGGCTTAGATGCCATCACTCCGATCACATC
>JBMSGX010000094.1:0-8075 GCA_049416285.1 Crocinitomicaceae bacterium
TTAAACCTAACAAAAGCTTTTCATCGTGAATACGGAAGTTCTTCTCCTTTCCAATCTTGAGCGCTTGTTTAAAATGATCGATAGAACTGTTAAGATCATTCAATGTGAGTGAAAGCTTGCCCTTCAAATAATGATACATTATACGCTCCTCAGTTGCCTCAGGCGTAATCAGCTTTGCTATCTTTTCTAATTCAATCCCTGCATCTGTTGTTCTTTCAAAGGCAATATAAACCTCTGCAATTCCGAGAAGGGCGTATACAACCCCTTCATTATTTTGTAGCTTCTGCTCTATTCGGAGTGAATTATTGAAATACGTTAATGCTATTTCGAGACTATCTTGTTCCTTGTATACATCACCCAGGTTATAGTAGCGAATTGACTTTTGTAAAGGCTGATCTAATGAGTCTTCAAGGGACAAACTTCTTAAGAAGTATTCTTTCGCCCTTTCATATTTCTTCTGAAGCTGATAAATAGAGCCAATGTTATTTAGGCATGCTGACTCTCTTCCTTTATCCCCAAGAGCCTCCGACGTATTTAAAGCCTTTATGTAATTGTTAAGCGCAGACACATAGAAGCCTCTATCTTTATTAAGGATCCCAAGTAGCGTAAATGCATTGATCTCAAACAAGGAATTTGATCCTTTTGCGGCTTCTGCAAATCTTTCTGCATAAACTAACGCACTGTCACTCCCAGACTCATACGCTGAGAAGGCTTTATCATTCAGTTCTTTTAATGATCCAGCGTTATCCTTAGCATATACCAAACCTTGGCAGCAACCGACAAAAAGAAATATAATCAATAAAAAAGCCCTCATAAGAGGGCTCAAAATAACTAATTCTATTCAGAATTTATTTAAATCTTCGCTCGAGAAGGTCCGCTGAATGGATTTGGCGTTACAAATTTCAGATAAACTTCTGCGCCACCTCGCATGTTACTCGCCGGAGTCAATGAAGAAATATTGAAATCATAACTGAATCCTACAGAGAAATTACCGTAGTCCAAATTGAACGATGCAATGATGGCATCCTGCAAACGATAATAAACTCCAACCCCCATCGCTGTTGACTTTCTCAACCCCGTGAAGTGAGACCCCTCTTGAAGCAAGTAACGAAACTTATTCCCCAAAAGAAGCTCATTTAACTTCCCTTGAGCAGTCCAGTAGACCTGCGGAATAAATGTCAGATTTGAATTTGCCTGACCAAGCTCCATTGTCCCGTAAACCACGTACTTCAAATTCAGCTTTTCTGTATTATTCTCCTCAAACGTTGCTGCCGGAATTCCAAAATGAAAGAAGGACACACCGACATCTGCTTTCACACCATCGTTTGCTGTAATGTACTTTTCACCCGTACCATAAGACCATGCGATCCCGGCACCAGCATCAAAGTAACCATAAGCATTTTGCGTGAAGGCTTCGTTCGAACTAAAGTTTGGGTTGTAAACACCATTATACTGCGCTTGCCATCTGAATGCGTTGTAATCAAGTGATCTCTGGCCGTATCCTCCCATTAAACCAGCTGAAAGTTTATTCTCCGCATCCAGTCTAATTACTCCCGACAGGTTCAAATTTCCTTGTGTAAGTGAAAGGTTACCATCTCCAGCCCAATCGTAATAGACGTTTGCTCCTATTCCCATCCATGAATTCGCCAGGTCATCTTTCGTTAATGACATATCAAAAGATAAACCAGTGGTTTGGTAAGGCGTACTGACAGCTGCCCATTGTGTTCTGTAATTCACAATCGCTCGAATATCATTTTTAAATCCCGCATTTGCCGGATTCAAGAATAAAGGTGTTTCGCAATACTGCGAGAAATGAGGATCCTGAGAAAAGGAACTCAAGCTCATCAAAACAAATAATGTGATCAATAATCTTTTCATGATTTCCTTATCTAATTAGTGTGACATTTCCTTTAACCAACCTGTACTCACTTTCGGAGAATAACTTAATATCCAGTATGTAATGGAATACGGCCTGGTCAAGCTCTTCATCCTTAAATGTACCATCCCATCTTTCGTTAGGGTCAGTTGATGAGAACACAACCTTGCCCCATCTGTCGAATACCTTCAGATTCATATCTTCAATACACGCATTGTCAAGTACGCTGACACCAAAAGAGTCATTATTTGTATCTGTATTTGGTGTGAATGCATTAGGAACAAACAATTCTCCACAAACAAGATCATCAATACATTCCTCCACAGTTATGATCACCATTGTAAATGGCCCTTCGCAGCCATTCACAGTCTCTGTCACATGGTAGTGAGTTGAACCAAGAACATCAAACGGAGCAAACGTACTTCCTGTCCCCAGGTAATTATCGGACATATCGTACCAGTTATACGTTCCTCCTGTTCCCGATACTGTCAACAATTCAAAATTATCTCCAACACAATAAGTTGTATCTGTTCCTGCTTGAGGCGCTGCAGGCGTTGGCGTAATCGTCAAGTTTAGCGTAACTGTGCTGTCGCAACCATTTACAGAACCACCAGTGTAGGTGTACGTTGCTGTATTGTTACTTGCAGCGTATGTGTTTCCATCTACCCAGGTATACGTATCACATGCGGCTTGAACATCAGTTCCCGTCACAGCATTATTGATTGTCAGGTCAAGCGTTACGACTGAATCACATCCATTAACGCTTCCCGCCACGTATGTGTAAGTCGGTGTATTCGTTGAGCTTGTGTAGGTATTACCATCTATCCATGTGTAAGATTCACAAGCTGTCTGAATATCTGTTCCATTAACAACATTGGAAATTGTTAGATCCAGTGTAACCACACTGTCACATCCCGACGCATTCGTTAATGTCCACGTAGCACTGTTATTGTCCGTTGTATATGTATTCCCATCAATCCAGGTGTAGCTGTTACACGCGGTTACGATATCTGTTCCTGTATTTGAATTACCCAATGTAAGATCCAGGGTTACGATACTGTCACAACCATTCACAGAACCACCAACAATTGTATATGTTGCAGTGTTGTTACTTGATGTATACGTATTTCCATCAATCCATGTATAGCTATCGCAGGCCGTTTGTGTATCCGTTCCTGTAGCAAATAAATCAATAGTTAAGTCGAGTGTTACAACACTATCACAACCGTTAACATTCGACAATGTCCATGTTGGTGTATTTGTTGATGCTGTATACGTGTTGCCATCTATCCAGGTATAGCTATTACATGTTGTGACAACTTCTGTCCCTGTATTCGCATTATTGATGGTCAGATCCAACGTTACAACGCTATCACATCCTGCAGCATTCGTTAACGTCCAAGTGGGTGTATTTGTTGATGCTGTATACGTATTTCCATCGATCCACGTGTAGCTGTCACACTCCGTAACGATATCCGTACCAGTGCTTGTTGCCAAGATGGATACACAAACATAATCTGTTAGAAAGTCTGAGTTATAACATCCTGCCGTCGTGGACCCTACGTTCATAACATCCTGTCCTACTGTAGGAAGTGGACTTGGCGCATCTGAAGGATTATAATTCAGTGCGTAGACCTGATAGCTATTACCGACTGTAACATCTCCGGTAAAATCACCCGTATTATTCGTAGCAACTATTAACCCTGTACCTGTATCAACCAAGACATACGTTTGCGTGTAACCACCTGTGCTTCCGGAAGAAGTAATGATAACTGGTTCACCATCACAAAATTCGAGGTTTTGCTGACATGAGCTACAAACCTGTGTAACGAAATCCGTTAAAAAATCTGCATTGTAACATCCGCTTGTTGTCGAACCAACATCCGTTAATGGAGATCCGATCAAACCGGAAGGTAATGGCGCAGGTGCAT
Organism: Crocinitomicaceae bacterium; assembly: GCA_049416285.1. Lineage (GTDB taxonomy): Bacteria > Bacteroidota > Bacteroidia > Flavobacteriales_D > Crocinitomicaceae > UBA4466. The sequence continues at coordinate 3,808 of JBMSGX010000094.1, forward strand.
TCGAAGGATCGTAATTCAACGCATGGATCTGGTAGACACCATTCGCCACTGAATTAAAGGTTCCCGTCGTATTCTGATCAACTATGTCCCCATTCTGGTCAACAAGCACATACACTTGTGTGTACGCTCCATTAAAACCAGAGGAGGTCGCCGATAAGGTGCACTGACCCTGAGCATTCAGGACTGACAAATACGTCAGCAGCACAACTATATATTTTAATAAATTCTTCATGACTAATTCTTCTCTTAATTATCAAATTAGTCCCAAGTTCCATTGTCCGGTGTACAAGGAACTGTACAAGATACCGGTGCTGTAAACGCACCGTTCACAGTTGAAGTACAACCAGGATCCGCTGAAAAAGTCGCGGTAACATCAACCGCGTTTCCATCTGCTGTTAAACCAGTAAGTGTAACCGTTTGTGGACTTGATGTAATTGCGAATGACTGTCCGTTAACGTCCAATGTTCCTGTTCCCGGTTCTGCATTGTATGTTACCGTAATCTCCTGTGTGTAAGTGTTTGTTCCGGGATCACATGCCGTTTGAGCTCCTGCGGTCACAGAAGAAATTGAGCAAGGAGTACAATCCTGTGGTGCTACAAAAAGTAAGTTATCGGTAAACGTACAAAACGCATCATCCGAAAATACAGCAGTAACGCCTACTCCATTTCCATCTGCAACAAGGCCTGTTAAGGTAACCGTTTGAGGACTAGATGTAATAGTGAAAGACTGTCCGTTAACATCCAATGTACCAGTTGAAGGTGCGGCACTGTATGTTACAATCACTTCTTGTGTATATGTATTTGTTCCCGGATCACATGCCGTTTGAGCACCAGCTGCCACTGTAACGATGTTACATGGAACAGGGAAATTGATCGTCTCATAACAAGAACCACTTGGGTATGAGTCGTGATAGAAAATATTAACCGCTCCCGCCTGTCCATTTGTCGTGATACTTACATCATTACAAAATGTCGGGCTACCATTTGAAGGAAATAGTGTCGGGCATGTCCATCGAACAGCATCTCCAACGATCGCTCCATTGTAATTATCGCCAGTTGTAGTTGTCAAAACCGGTGGTAAGAATGAAGAAACAGACGTATATGTTCCTCCCGTAAATTCAATTTGGAACCAATCCGGACTTCCTTCGAGCCCTAAAAATTCAACACAAAATGTAAAGTCATAGGTGAACGTACCATCACCGTTATCTGTTTCACCGTTAAAGGTTACATAAGCTTCATCACAAGCTGTAGTATTAAACGCCGAAAAGATAGCGACGAATAAAACCAAAAATTTAAATTTTCGCATAGTTCAATTTAGTTTGCGCCAAAGTTAATTGGAACACCGTTAATGTTATATAAAGAGTTCTAAAAGGTTGGGATTTGTGAGTAATAGGTGATAAATAACCATACATCTCAAAAGTTTTGAGATGTATGGTTAATGGTTAAAACCCTTGCACACCGTTTACCGTAGTGTACTTCAATACATTCTTCTTTTCCGGATGGATCCTTGCGAATGCAGATTGCACTGCGAGCGTTCCTTCGTGGAATCCACAAAGAATTAATTTCAATTTGTTCGTGTATGTATTCACATCACCGATGGCATAAATACCAGGAATATTTGTTGAGTAATCCAACGTATCGACTTTGATCGCGTTCTTTTCGATCTCAAGACCCCAGTCAGCAATTGGACCCAAGCTTGGCTTCAATCCAAACAAAGGAATAAAGTGATCACATTCTTTAATGACCTCACCTTCCGTACTGTGTTTGATCGTTACATTTTCTACATGTCCGTTCCCACCAATTCCAATTACCTCGGCTTCAGTGATTAGTTTGATCTTACCTTGCTCAGCTAAGTCCATTACCTTTTGCACAGAATCCAAGTGTCCTCTGAAAGAAGATCTTCTGTGCACCAGCGAAACCTCACTTGCGATGTTCTTTTCAGCAAGGAAGATTGACCAGTCCAATGCTGAATCTCCACCTCCTGCGATCACACATCTTTTCCCGTGGTAAAATTCCGGATCTTTGATGATGTACTCCACGCCTTTATCTTCAAAGCTTTCTAGCTCATCAATAGGCGGTTTACGCGGTTCAAAAACACCAAGTCCACCAGCGATCATTACGATCGGAGCCTCGTGCTGTGTACCTTTATTCGTTGTAACGATAAACTTATTTTCTTCAACCTTCTCGATCTTCACAGCCGCTTCACCGAGTGTAAACCCAGGCTTGAAGGGTGCCGCCTGCTCCATTAGGTTGTCAATTAGCTCTCCTGCCAACACAGAAGGAAATCCTGGAATATCATAAATAGGTTTTTTCGGATAGATCTCCGAACACTGTCCACCAGGCTGTGGCAATGAATCGATAAGGTGGCATTTAAGTTTTAGTAACCCTGCCTCAAAAACGGTAAACAGCCCTACAGGTCCTGCACCGATGATGATTATATCAGTTTTGATCATTTTGTTTAATTAAAGAGTCAACAAATTTAACAAAAGGAGTTGAATTTATCATTTTCCCGTGAACTATTGTTTTTAAATCCATTTTTTCGTGAATTCCCATAAAACGACTCCAGTACAAACTGAAACGTTTAAGCTGTGTTTTGTTCCAAATTGTGGCACTTCGATCACATAGTCGGAGAGATCAACCACATCCTGATCCACGCCGTCCACTTCATTCCCCATGACCAAAGCAAACTTGGATTCCGGAAGCTGACTAACCTCATTGAGTAACACAGTTTCTTCTGTTTGTTCTATACTACAGATAGCGTATCCTTCAGCTTTTAGTTTCTTAACGATCTCGGCCGTCGAATCTACATGTTCCCATTCCACTGAATTGGTTGCGCCTATTGCCGTCTTTTGGATTTCGCGGTGTGGCGGTGTTGCCGTAATACCGCATAGATAGATCTTCTCCACATTAAATGCATCTGATGTTCTGAACACCGAACCGATATTCGAAAGACTACGAATATTATCCAGCACAACTACCAACGGAAACTTCTTCTGACCTTTGAACTCCTCTTCAGAGACTCGGTCTAATTCCCAGAGCTTTAACTTTTTGTTCATATTGTGGAAAAGTACACTCCTCAATTCTTTGTGAACTCAGCAAGTGCTTCTATTTTTACACGACAAAAATCATAAAAACGATCGAATTGGCGAAAGCAAAGAAGGAAAAAGCGGCGAAGGAAACCCCGTTGATGAAGCAGTACAATCAGATCAAGGCGAAGCATCCGCAAGCCCTGCTGCTGTTTCGCGTGGGTGATTTCTATGAAACCTTCGGTGAAGATGCCATTACAGCTGCCAAGATCCTTGGGATCGTTTTAACGAACAGAAACAATGGCGGTTCGAAGTTAGAGCTTGCAGGATTTCCACACCATTCGCTTGATACATATCTTCCAAAGCTTGTACGTGCGGGTCAGCGCGTTGCGATCTGTGATCAGCTGGAGGATCCTAAGATGACTAAAACTATCGTGAAGCGCGGAGTAACTGAACTCGTTACCCCGGGTGTTTCTTTCAATGATCAGGTGCTCGACACCAAGAAGAATAACTTCTTATGCTCTGTGCATTTTGGAAAGAATGCCATCGGAATCTCATTTCTCGATGTTTCTACAGGCGAATTTCTTTTAGCTGAAGGAGGTTCAGATTATATCCAGAAACTGATTCAAGGATTTGAGCCTACGGAGATCATTTACAACAAGCGTGATTCAAAGAGTTACGACGAAGCTTTTGGAAATAAGTACTACTCTTTCCGTCTGGAAGACTGGGTATATACAGAGGATTATGCTTACGAAAGTCTGAACAAACAATTCGGAACAAAATCTTTGAAGGGATTTGGGGTAGAAAACCTTCATAACGGAATTATTTCCGCCGGTGCGATCATTCATTATTTGTCTGAAAATCAGCACGACCGTTTGGGACACATTACTGGACTTTCTCGTATTGAGGAAGATCGCTTTGTATGGTTAGACCGATTCACTATTCGTAACCTTGAATTGGTGAGTTCGCCTCATGACAATGCCACGACGCTGATCGATGTACTGGACAAGACGAAGACACCCATGGGTGGACGTATGCTGAAGCGCTGGATGGTACTTCCTTTAAAAGACCTGAAACCGATCGAAGACCGTCTTGAAGCAGTGAGCTCATTGATGTCGGCAGAAGATGTTGAATATGAATTAGGGGAAAGACTAAAAGATATTTACGATCTAGAACGATTGATCTCAAAAGTTGCAGTTGGAAAGATCGCTCCAAAGGAAGTTATTCAGCTCAAACGTACATT
>JBMSGX010000095.1:0-8057 GCA_049416285.1 Crocinitomicaceae bacterium
CAAGTGCTGCCTGGATCAGTTCCGAAGAAGCCGTTTTTTCATCGTTGTTTCCAAGGATCAAGTCAGGAAATACTTCTTTTCTGATAGTTGGCACAAAATGGCGAATAGAGTGAGCATCCCATAAAAGCGCTTTACCGAAAGCCTGTTTTGTTTCTTGCAGTAACTCCGATATCTTTTCGTAGTAAGGCGTGTAGTAGTTCCTTACACGACGTTCAACCTCTTCATTATCTGGTTCTAGTTCGGCAGAGTTATAGATAGGTGTGCCGAAAAAGTCTGTTGTTGGAGTTAGTGCAGTGATGATCCTACCGTCGTCATACAATGGTTTACTTTCCGGATCTCGGTTCAGGTCTATCACCCATCGGCTGTATTTAGCGTGAATGATGGTAACACCTTCATCCAGTAAAAAGTTATACAAATCATGCACGTACCAATCTGTGTCATCCGGTGCTTTCATTAGATCACTTTTGAAATGATCTTTCAATTCTTCCGGAAAGGATGTTCCGCAATGAGGAACACTTAATATGATTGGGATTCGGCCTGAAATAGGTCTTTTTACAATGAATGGTGCTGATGTTTCCATAAAACAAATCTAACGTTTATGTAGACAATACAGCTCATAACAATTACTGGTGAACCAAAAGTTATTCACTCAAAATAAGTTTCTAACTGGTAACAATAAAAAGAAACGAATTTATGCTCTTCCTAATTGATACAACATTCTACCGTGCTCATAGATCGCTTCTCTGAAAGTATCCATGGAGTAATATGGTAAACCATATTCTGTAGCCGTTTCTTTTACGATCTTAGAGATGGCAGGGTAGTGCACGTGACAAATATTTGGGAACAAATGGTGTTCTACCTGATAATTCAACCCACCGACATACCAAGAGAATAACTTAGCCTTTGGAGCGAAGTTCGCAGTTGTATAAAGCTGATGAATAGCCCAATCATTTTCAATATTTCCAGTTGGGTCAGGAAGCGGATAATCTGTTGCAGGTAAGACGTGCGCCGGTTGGAAAATTATACCAAGCACTAATCCTCCAATAAATTGCATGATCAGGAATCCAATAATTGTTATATACCATGCTGTTGGTGCAAAAAGCAATGGAACACCAAAAATGATCGCAGCATAAATTAATTTGGAAATGATGATCGTCGCTAAGTGCTTTCCAAGAGTAGTGTTTTGACTCTTGAGTAACCCTTTTTTGTGATACCTGATAGCTTGCTGGTAGTCTTTCGTTACGAACCACATTAAAGTCATCAAACCGTAGAAGAACCAAGCGTAAAGATATTGATACCTGTGCAATTTGTTCAAAGGACTGTGCGGTGAGAATCGAAGTATCGCTGAAGGAGCATCAATATCTTCATCCATCCCTTCAATGTTCGTGTATGTATGATGTAATACATTATGCTGAATTCTCCAGTTAAGATCACTTCCTCCAAGGATTAATAAAGAATATCCAATAAACTTGTTCACCGTTGCATTCTTTGAATAGGCTCCATGGTTAGCATCGTGCATGATCGACAATCCTATACCTGCAGTACCAAAGCCCATCAATGCCCACATACCAAGTGCCACCCATGGATTAGTTACAATTGTAACAACAAGTACAAAGGGAACAATATAAAGCGCCAACATAAAGATGGTCTTTAAGACCATTTGAACGTTCGCATGACGAGAAACATTCTTGGATTTGAAATAATCGTTTACCCTCTTTCTGAGGGTTTTATGGAAGTCAGTGGGTTCTTTTGGGGAGAATTTTATTGTTTGCATGGAGAGTATAATTCAAATTCTTATAAGCGAATTTACGACTATTAAACCGCTTTTTTAAAAGTGGTGTTGTACAATTATGAACAATCCTTTGTAAAGCTAAAATGAAAAAGCCTCTCAATTGAGAGGCTTTTGAAGTTTATTTCTTTCTGATCTTGGTGACCTGGAATTCTGTTCGTCTGTTTTCCTGATGCTCTTCTTCGGTGCAAATCACGTCGTTGATGCATTCGTTAACAGGCACAGATTCACCGTATCCGCGCCAAGTGAGACGAGTAGCGCTGATGCCACGTTCTCTTAAGTATTGAATTGCGGCGTAGGCTCTTCGATCAGATAATCTTTCGTTGTACTTATCGCTACCTCTTGAATCGGTATGTGATCCAAGTTCAATATCGATCTCAGGGTTATCCTTCAGTAGTTTAGCCAGCTTATCAAGTTCGATCGCTGCATCTGGTCGGATGAACCATTCATCGAAGTCATAGAAGATGTTTTCTAGAACAATTGGCTTGAAAAGTTCGATCTCTTCTACCTCGAAGTCTGCATAAAAGTCTTGAGAGTATTTCAATCCTTTAGTGCTTATCTCATCTGTTCTGGCAAAACACCCCATTTTCGTACATAAAAGCTCATAGGTGCTTTCCGGCTCAAGTTTGATCTTGAACTTACCGTTCTTATCACTCACAGCTTTCATGATTTCCATCGTCTCTGCATTTGTGATCTCAACAGTAACGCCTTCTACTGGATTTTGATTTCCTTTTTCATGTGCGAACCCTATAAGGTTGAATTTTGGCTTGTGCTTACTGAACTCATAGATCTTATCGTTTTCAGATCGCGATGATGATACGAATCCTGTTTGTTGATCATCCGACATACTAAATCCAAAGTCATCACGATTTGAGTTGATAGGGTAATTCAGATTTTCAGGTTTCGCCCAACGTTCTCCATTATGGTAAGTCAAGAATACATCCAGCCCTCCCATTGAGTTGTGCGCATCTGAAGAGAAGTAAAGAGAACCGTCTTCATCAACAAATGGGAACATTTCATTACCGCCAGTATTTACGTCTTCTCCGAGGTTTTCAGGGTCTGACCATTTTCCGTCGACAAAATCAGTGCGGTAAATATCCGTTCCACCGAATCCACCGGGCATATCAGAGACGAAGTACAATGTGTGACAACAAGGCGTTAATGCAGGGTGACCGACACTGTAATCATCGGAATTGAATGGAAACTCTTCTAGATTTTGCCATTTACCTTCTACGAGTTTTGCTTTGAAGATCTTAAGGTTGTTTTCTCTTTCTTCATTGAGCTCCATTTTACGCTTGAAGTAATTACTTCTGGTAAAATAAACGGTGTTACCATCTTCTGTGAAGGTAGCAGGTCCTTCGTGAAATCTACCATTGATATCTCCTTTCATTACTTGGGGATCCATCCATGTTCCGTCATCGGATTTTCTCATTTCATAAATTCCCAGGTATGACTTTCCTGTCCAAGGGTATTTCTTTCGTCCCGAAAACACTTCTTTATCAGCGACAAACACGATTCCATCTTGGTATTCCGTAACACTGAACGCATTTGTAAATCCGTCTGTTCCTATTTCCTCAAGTGTGAATAGAGTAGTGTCTCTAAATCGATCATCGATCGAATTGCATGATGATAGCATCATTTTCGCGACCGCATCATTCTTATGAACACGCATATAGTCCTGAAGGATTTGTTTTGCTTTTTCATGCTTGTTATTCGCCATCAGTACCTTTGCGTAATTGAAGTACTGGATATTCTTTGTTTTAGAAACACTCACCACCTGTTCGTAGACAGCTTCAGCTGCCTCCAGATCTCCGGTTTTGTAATATGAATCTGCCAACTTAACTCCTACATCGGAGGTAGGATTCTTATAATAGACTTTTTCATAGTAAGGAATTGCCTTATCGTAAGCAAGACCCTCGTAATATCTATCTCCGTTATGAATGTGAGTTGAGGCGCATCCGGCCAGAATCACCAGGAAAAGAATGCTTCCGTATGTGTATATAGTCTTTTTCATAATGCTAGAAATAACGTGGTGTTTTAATCTTCTTAAGTTCACGGCCAAAGTCTACACCGATCATGATCTCATGTGATCCATTCTGGTAAGTTCTAAGTCCGGAAATTCCGATGTCGTAAGAATAACCAACTCTGAAGTAGTTGTTCGTTTGATATTGAAGGATCAAAGCAACAGCATCACCTGTTCGGAAAGATGATCCAAACCAAAAGGCATCTTTGAAAATTGCGGATACGTTTATGTCTCCTTCAAGCGGAGCCGCTTTCGTATACTTCAGCAAGAATGACGGTCTTAGCTTCCACTTCTCATTCAGATCAAACACTGCACCTGCAGAGGTGATGTAGTGACGACGAATAAATGTGTTCTTACTTACATCCATATTGAAGGCTGTCCCTTCTTCATGTGAAAGAAGTGTAGGAACTGAAACACCTGCATAATATCTGTCTGAGAAATAATAGATTCCTGCTCCAATACGAGGCATGATCTGAGTTAGGCTGCTTTCATAGATTGCATCTCCCTCATCCCAGATCTTCACATCACGCAAATTGGCATTGACTTGAGACATGCCGGCATTTACACCAAATGCTAGTTTCGATTTTTCATTTAATTTTAAATGGTACGAATAAACAGCCATACCAACTGTTGTGTTCGTGACACCTATACGGTCATGGATTGCCATAAAACCTAGCCCCATGTTTTTATCTTGAATCTGGCCGTCAACAGATGCTACCATCGTTTGAGGTGCTCCGTCAAAATCAGCTCCAACCCATTGTGTTCGATAGGTTAGGGTAGAGGACCAGTAGTCGTGAGAGCCTGCATAGGCAGGGTTAATGTATAATCCATTAAACATGTATTGCGACAGCATTGGATCCTGTTGAGCATTTGCTGTAAAAGACCCCAGTAATGCAGCTGCAACTATTTTGATTATTGTTTTCATCTCTTTAGTATTTAATTAGGTCGATATTATCTAGTTCTTCTTAAGTCAATGTATCCTGTGAGTGTGATCCTTTCATTACCGTCATAGACATTAAGGATGACATAGTACGTCCCATCAGGAAGTGCCTCACCTCGGTTGTTTTGTCCTTCCCAGTCATTTTGATATCCAGACTGTTCGTAGACAACGTTACCCCATCTGTTGTAGATCGTGATATCATTTTCAGGGTATGCTTCAAGACCTCTAACAACGAAGTAGTCATTGTAAAGGTCACCGTTAGGGGATACACCTTCCGGGATTTCAAGCGTTCCAGGTTCAACTAAAGTTATCTGTGCTGATGCTTTACATCTGTTAGCATCCGTAACTGTCAGATAATATGTCCCTGCAGTTAGGTTGTAAAGATCAGCATCCGTAGATCCCATTGCCCAAGAGTATTCATACGCTGGTGTTCCTCCGGATACGTAAGAGATTATCGATCCGTTGTCATTACCAAATGGACTTACTTGATAGCCAGGGACGATATCGTCACTCGTTAATTCTACATATAATGAATCCGGTTGATTGATATCGAAATCGATCGTGATCTCACAACCAAATGCATCTGCAATTGTTACTGAGTGTGATCCGGCAGCCATACTGTCTGCAAAGTTGGCGCTGTCACCATTCGTCCATGTAAAGACATAAGGCGCGTTACCAGTTTGAACAACTGCAAGAGCTGTACCGTCTGCTTCACCAAAACAGCTTACATCTTCCGGATAAACCTCTGCTGAGATATTCGATGTTGACTCAACTGAATCCGTTAGCGTTGCGATACATCCGTTCGCATCCGTTAGTGTCAACGTATACGTTCCGGAAACAGCATTTGTAAGGTTCTGTGTTGTACTACCGTTCGACCAAGCATAGTTGTATGGAGTTGTTCCTCCTGTTGCTTGGATGTTGATAGTACCATTCGCAGCATTACATGTTGCATCAGTTACGAGGTATTGGAATTCAATAGAATCCGGTTCGATCACATTGGTTCCATTTGTAATTACACAACCGTTTGCGTCTGTCACATCTACAGTATAGATTCCAGGCGTTAGAACCACGATATCTTCGGTTGTCGGTCCGTTCGACCAGCTATAACTGTAAGGTGCAATACCACCTGTTACTGTGATGTCGATGTATCCGTCACTGCTTCCATAACAGCTGATGTTTCCAATTGTTTTCGTAACTGCAAGCGCATCAGGCTCCGCAATAGAGGCAGAATTGGAATTCGTACATCCATTGTCGTCAACTACTGAAACAGTGTATGAACCTTCGCTCAATCCGCTCACATCTTCTGTTGTTTGTCCTGAAGACCAACTGTAAATGAAAGGTGCTGTTGCATTTGAAACGGTAAGATCGATAGATCCGTCAGTTAATCCGTTACAGCTAATGTCCGTTGCTACTAGATCCAGGATCGGAGTAGGGTGGATGGTAACATTGAATGAACATGTATTTGTGTTTCCATTTGCATCTGTCGCTTCGAAAGTAACTGTTGTAGTTCCTACCGGGAACGCTGATCCACTTGAGAATCCGGCGATTTGAGCTACACCTGATATTCCACAGTTGTCAGTAGCCGTTGCAAACGGGAAGGTAACAATTGGGTCACAGCTTTCGATATCAGCTGAACAAGAGATCTGTGGGAGCTCGTTATCTTCAACTGTCACGGTAAAGCTACAAGTTGTAGAATTCCCTGAACCGTCAATAGCCGACCATGTAACAGTAGTTGTTCCTAAGCTGAAAGTTACTCCATCCAGTGTTGTTCCACTTCCAGAAGTAGCACCCGTTAGGTTGTATGTTACACTTCCAACAGTACAGTTGTCTGTTACTGTCGCATCCCATGTGGTTCCTGCATGTGTGTACGAACAAGAACCCGCATCTGAACTTACCGTTTGGTTAGAACCAGGTCCGCAGTTCACGATGGCCGGAGCTTCGTCATCTGATACATTCACATTGAACGAACAAGTTGATACGTTTCCTGCATTATCTGTAGCTGTCCATGTAACAAGCGTAGTTCCCAGGTTGAAGATCACACCGTCAAGTGTAGTACCAGTTCCTGTTGTAGCTCCTGACAAGCTATAAGTCACACTTGCTACAGTACAGTTATCAGTTACGATGGCATCCCATCCTGTTCCTGTATGAGCATATGTACACGTTCCAATATCAGATGAAACGTTTTGAGTTCCGCCCGCTCCACAAGATGAAATAACTGGGTTTTGGTTGTCAGTTACTGTTACATCAAATGTACATGTTGATGAATTTCCTGAATTGTCAGTCACTGTCCATGTTACAGTCGTTGTTCCAAGGTTGAATTGAACATTGTTCAATGTTGTCAATCCTGATGCAGTTGTTGCTCCAGTTAAAGCTGCTGTAACTGTGCTAACAGTACAGTTGTCTGTTGCAATCGCATTCCAACCTGTACCAGAGTGTGTGTAGAAACAGCTTCCTGCATCAGTCACAACACTTTGATTTCCAGCAGCACCGCAACTTGAGAATGCCGGATCTTCTGTATCTGCAACTACTACATCAAAAATACATTGATCTGAATTCCCTGATCCGTCAGTTACTGTCCATGTTACTGTTGAAGTACCAGGGTTGAATGTGAATCCGTTTAATGTTGTTAATCCAGCGGCTGTTGACGCACCGGAAACTGTTGCTGTAACCGCACTAACTGTACAATTATCGTCTCCAATCGCATCCCATGCTGTTGATGTAACAGTGTAAGTACAAACACCAGGATCTGCAATTACGTTTTGTGTACTTCCGATACATGCAGTAAATGAAGGCAGCTCGTTGTCTTCTACAACTACATCGAAAATACACTGATCTGAATTTCCACTTCCGTCAGTCGCAGTCCAAGTGACAGTTGTTGTTCCAAGGTTGAATACAACACCGTCCAAAGTCGTTCCCGTACCTGTAGTTGCTCCTGTCAATGTATATGTTATTGAAGCTACTGAACAGTTGTCAGAAGCTGTTGCATCCCAAGCTGTGCCAGTATTCGTGTACGTACAAACACCTGGGTCAGAACTAACGGTTTGAGTGGCACCAATACAAGCGGTAAAGGATGGGAGCTCATTGTCTTCAACAGTTACATCGTATGAGCACACGTCTGTATTACCAGAGTTGTCAGTTGCTGTCCAGGTAACAGTTGTTGTTCCTAAGTTGAATACAACACCATTTAAAGATGTTCCAGTTCCTGTAGTTGCACCGGTCAATACGTATTCGATCGTGCTAATCAAACAGTTATCCGTTGCGGTAGCATCCCATGCTGTTCCAGAAACTGTGTAAGTACAAACACC
>JBMSGX010000096.1:0-8007 GCA_049416285.1 Crocinitomicaceae bacterium
TTTACCCGGCCGCCGGACTTGTAAATTATGCAAGAAATGCACGGATAAAGTTTCTCATTGATCCAAACGGCAATGAACTTTCCGGTTTAGATGACTTTAACATTTATGCCAAACCAGCAACTGAAGGAATGAAACTGGTGACATCAGAAATAAAAAAGGTGATCTAATGACCACCTTTCCTGTTATGCTTGTTTTTTCTTTTCTGTCTTAAGCTGCTCTTTCACATAATTTTCAATCGCACCTGTCATAGAAGGCGCATTTGGTTGTGGAGCATGCAGATCAAGTCGCAACTTATTCTTCACAATTGCATTTGCCGTTGTTGGACCAAATGCAGCTATTACAGTATTATTCTGTTTAAAATCAGGGAAGTTTTTCAACAGGGACTCAATACCCCCAGGGCTGTAGAACACCAACATGTCATAATATACATCCTCAAGATCCGATAGATCTGAGGCAACTGTTCTGTAAAGCACTGCTTTCGTGAAATCTAAGGAGTTCTCTTCCAAAGTCATCGGGATCTTATCTCTTAAGATGTCTGTACATGGAAGCAAAAACTTCTCTTTCTTATGCTTCTTCAATACATCTACGAGATCCAATATCGTTTGCTTACCATAAAAGATCTTTCTTTTCCTGTAAGCCACATATTTTTGAAGGTAATAAGCTACTGCCTCTGAAATACAGAAATACTTCATTGAATCGGGAACTTCAAATCTTGTTTCTTCTGAAATTCTGAAGAAATGATCGACAGCAGTTTTCGATGTTAGAATGACCGCCGAGTGAGCACCAAATTCCACCTTCTGCTTTCTAAACTCTTGTACCTCAACACCTTCAACATGAATAAAAGAACGAAAGTCGATCTTCAAATTGTATTTTTCAGCAAGGTCAAAATACGGAGATTTGTTTCCTTGAGGTGCCGGTTGCGAAACTAAAATTGTCTTAATAGCCAATTCTCAAAATATTTAATTCAACGTTTCAGTTTACTACGAAACTCCAACAAACATGCTGTATGCAATGAATAGTGGCAGAATTTCGAGGGTGCAAAAATACAAAATTATGTAATACCAAGCCGCACCGGATCGAGAAACTAATAATATGGACCTCAATACTCTAAGAACAAATTCGGTTAAGATAACATAGGACAGCAAAAGTTCAACTTCTGTTCTGAAACCAGGGTATAGAATATGAGCCAATAATAAACACCAAATCAAAACGCCTAACAGTTGAGCGCCGAATAGTCGAATGAGTCGTGATTCAATGAGTAAACTACTCTCCCCTGTCAATAATGATGATATTGCGAACCCTGTATTGTCCCAGACAAAAAGTATCAGCGGAGAAATTAATATCAATTGAAGGGGTAAGCTGGAAACCAACTGACCTTCAAAAAATAGGAACAGTATTATACTGGATGCCAAAATAAAATTGAACAGCAGCAGCAACGATGGTAATTTTGACAGCGAAAGATTCTCTTTATAGAGCGTTCTCAATCCCATCAGCTTGAGGTTTCCATTGGCAATATGCAACAGAATTCCTCCATTATTCATTTTTGAAACAGCGATCAACGCCAGACAAACAACAATCCCCAAAATTAACTGCCAGCTGTACGAAAAAGACTTCTCCATCAACTCCTGTGGAAGCGCATAAAAACCTGTGGATTGCAAAACAGTATTGAATAGCATACTTCAAAGTTACTGTATAGATCGAAAGAAATTTAACCTAGACCGAAAATATCGTTAAATTTGTACCATCAAAAAATTAGAACATGAAAACTGATCTTTATACTCATCCAGATTACTACAATCTAGACGATCTATTATCGGAAGAGCACAAGTTAGTGCGTGACGCTGCCCGTGCTTGGGTTAAAAAAGAAGTGTCACCAATTATTGATGAACACTACGAGAAGGCTACCTTTCCAATGCACCTATTAAAAGGACTTGGTGAAATTGGAGCATTTGGACCCTATATTCCTGCTGAATACGGCGGGCCTGGTTTGGATCAGATTTCATACGGCCTTATCATGCAGGAGTTAGAGCGTTGTGACTCAGGTCTTCGTTCCACGGCATCTGTGCAAAGTTCACTAGTTATGTATCCAATCTGGAAATACGGTTCAGAAGAGCAGAAACAAAAATACCTTCCAGGACTTGCTTCTGGTGAAATGATGGGGTGTTTTGGTTTAACAGAACCAGATCATGGATCAAACCCAGGAGGAATGATCACAAACTTCAAAGAAGATGGCGACCACGTTATTCTGAATGGAGCAAAAATGTGGATCTCAAACGCACCTTTCGCGGATATAGCGGTTGTGTGGGCGAAAAATGAAGAAGGAAGAATTCACGGACTTGTAGTTGAACGTGGAATGGAAGGTTTTTCTACACCGGAAATGCACGGTAAGCTATCATTAAGAGCATCTGCTACAGGTGAGCTTATTTTTGACAATGTACGCGTGCCTAAAGCAAACATCCTTCCGGGAAGATCTGGTTTAGGAGCACCTTTAAGCTGTCTTGATTCTGCAAGATTCGGTATTGCATGGGGTGCACTCGGTGCTGCTATGGATTGCTATGATCAAGCACTTCGTTATTCAAAAGAAAGAATACAGTTCGATGTGCCGATCGGTGCATTCCAGTTGACGCAAAAGAAACTTGCTGAAATGATCACGGAAATCACTAAAGCACAAATGTTGACGTTCAGACTTGGGCAACTTCGTAATGAAGGAAAAGCAACTTCAGCGCAGATCTCAATGGCAAAACGTAACAATGTGGAGATCGCTCTTGATATTGCACGCGAAGCGAGACAGATCCACGGAGGAATGGGTATTACAAGTGAGTATTCAATGATGCGCCACATGGCAAATCTAGAGTCAGTTGTTACGTACGAAGGAACACATGACATTCACCTGCTTATCACAGGTATGGATGTTACAGGTATCCCAGCCTTTACGCGCGACTTGAAATAAAGAACTATAACGATATAGTTAAGAACCCGCACATTGAATTGTGCGGGTTTTTTTTGTTATATTGGTGTTCCGCTATAACCTTTTTGACCAGCCGCCGTAAACTGAGAGACTGTAAAACGTAATTCTATTATTACATCTACTTATGATTAGAACACTACAACATTGGGTTCTTTCGCTACTGTTTGTAATGGGTTTAGCCTATACACCAGACGCGTTTGGACAATGCGCTGGAGTCGTGATTGATATGGTTATCACCAGTCAAACGGACGTACTTTGTAATGGAGCATCAACTGGAGAAGTTACGCTCGATGCAACTGGCGGGACAGCCCCTTACACCTTTACTTGGGCAGCCCCGATATCAACTGTTGAAGATACTGTTTCCAACTTAGCTGCAGGAACCTACTACATTACGGTAGCAGATGCGCTCGGTTGCGACACCCTGGACAGCGTAATTATCACTCAACCCCCACCATTAGATGTTACTGCTGGTAGTACTCCTGCTACATGCGGTTCCGCCGATGGAACTGCGACAGCCGTTGGTTCTGGTGGTGTAGGCCCATATTCATACACGTGGTGGCCTATTGGAGGAAGCTCGGCAACTGCAACGGGATTAATTCAAGGCGACTATCAGGTAACCGTAATAGATGCAAACTTGTGTACTGATACCTATCTGGTAACCGTGGACGCAGTTGGCGGCCCTGTTTTGACCCAGGTAAGTGCAACAGGTGTTACTTGCAATGGATCAATTGATGGTGAAGCCACAGTTGGTGCTTCAGGAGGATCAGGTAATTATACCTTCACATGGAACCCAGGAGCTTTAACCGGAAATGTTCAAACTGGTCTAGCGGCAGGGGATTATTCTGTGACGGTGCAGGACGGCGCAGGATGTACAGATAACATTACAGTAACTATAACTGAACCTGCGCAAATGAACTTAAGTCCCGGAAACGTCAATCCTGCAACATGCGGAATGTCCGATGGAGATGTCGGCGTCTTCGTTTCAGGAGGAACGGGACCATTTACATATTTATGGACGCCCAATATTGGAAGCACACAGGTTGTAAATAACGTATCATCAGGTCTATACAATGTTCTGGTAACTGATGCCAATGGCTGTACTGAAACGACCAATATCGTAGTCCCGGATGCCACAGGACCGGCTGTGAGCTTGGTTTCTTCTTCAGATGTGTCATGCTTTGGAGCGAATGATGGAACAGCGACGGTTTCTGCAACGGGAGGAACTGCTCCTTACACATACCAATGGAATCCAATGGGCGGAAACGCAGCCACAGCGACAAACCTCCCAGGTGGAGAATATCAAGTACTGGTGAACGATGCAAATGGATGCTTAGGATTCACATACGTTACCATTAACGGTGCAAATGAAATTGTCATCAACAGTACCATTGTAGATGAAGATTGTGGATCTGATAATGGAGGTATCTTCGCGTTTGCAAGCGGGGGTGCAGGAGGACTGACATACTTATGGAGTCCTGGAGGACAAACCTCAACTAGCTTGGTGAACCTTGAAAACGGAAGTTATAGTTTAACAGTGACCGATTTTGACGGTTGTACCGCAACCGAGAACTATGTCATCTCAGTAGTATACGATCCAAATAACCCTAATAACCCAGACATTACAGTAAGTCCTGACACAGCTATTTATCTTTTCGCTGGTGAACAGCAACAGATAACTGCTGGGGGTGCTGTGAACTATACATGGTCACCATCCGCAGGTTTGAGTTGTGACAACTGTCCTAACCCAGTGGTAACAGCATCTACTGAGGCATACTATACGGTTACAGGATACAACGCAGATAACTGTTTTGATACATCATACATACACATTATTATAAAGGTGCCTTGTGCTGATATGTTCGTTCCCAACAGTTTCTCCCCGAACGGCGATGGACTCAACGATGAACTTCGCGTTCTAGGAACCTGCATCACGAGCTACGAATATTCCGTGTTTGACAGATGGGGTAAAAGAATCTTTTACATGGATAGCGATTCAGAAATTCAATACTGGAATGGGAAAATTAATGGAGAACCCGTAATGGTCGGAAGTTATCCTTTCGTCTTCAAAGCACAGTTCTACAACGATTCCGATGAGGAGTTTGACTATGAAGAAACTGGAATTCTAAAAATCGTTCGATAAACATTACAGCTATGAAAAACATGATATCAAATATTGCGATCGTGACATTGTTCCTAGCAGTAGGAACTTATTCGAACGCACAGGACATTCACTTCTCACAAGCCGAGTTCTCACCAATGACCTTAAACCCGGCGTTGACTGGAACAGACGCTCCCATTAGAGCAGGTGTTAAATTCAGAAATCAGTGGCCAATTGTGGGACCATCTTACAATACGACACAAGGTTTTGCCGATATCCGATTTGGTGAAGATGATACACCGAAGCAGGATTTCCTGTCCGTGGGTGTCAACATTTATAATGACATGGCAGCAGGTACAAACTTAATGACCAATAAGGGTGAAGTACATTTGTCATACCATATGGGACTGGATGAGAATAATCGAATTGGTGCCGGAATCTATCTTGGGGGTGGACACCGATTTACCAATGATAATGGTAAGTGGGAATCTCAATACGATGGTACGTCATTCAACTATGCTGCCGAAAGTGGCGAGCAATTCGATAACCAAAGTTTCGGATTCGTAGATGCCGGATTTGGATTAGATTATCGTTACAGAGCTGGTGAAAGTTCTACTGCCGAAAATGATCAAAAAGAATTTAATGCAGGGTTTGCCGTGTATCACATTAACCGCCCTAACAATGCATTCATCGCAAGTGAAAACTCCAGATTACCTATTCGATTCTCGTACTTTGTGAATGGAAACATTGGATTAAGGCAATCTAGAAATACATTGATGCCAGGATTGTATATCAATCACCAAAGTAACGCCTTCGAGATCATGTACGGTACTTATTACGGGTATATTATCCAAGAAGGATCGAAGATCACAGGTTTCAGAAAGCCAACAATGATCGCAGGTGGACTATTCCATAGATTTAATGATGCGGTGATCGTAAAAGGTCTTCTCGAGATCAAATCTATCGCGGTAGGAATGTCGTATGACATTAACCTTAGTCGCCTTACACCGTCTTCAAGATCGGTTGGAGGATTTGAAGTTTTCGTTATGTATAGAGCACGTTACTCGAAACGAATCAAGGACGACGGAACACTATAAGCTACTTGATGTTGCTCATTACAAAAGAGCTTTGAACATTTGAAATACTTGGAATGGATGCCAGCTTTTCTTTAAGGAAATGCTGGTATTCGTCCATATCCCCTACTTCGATCACTAAAATGTAATCGTAGTCTCCAGCAATGTGATAACACTCACTCACCTCATCAAAGTGAACGATTTTAGATTCAAAAGACTTCAGCAGATCTAGATGATGTTCCTTCAAGGATACTAGACATTGAACCTTCAGCCCCTTGCCTATCATTTTCTTGTTCAAAATAACGGTATAACCCTGGATCAGACCAATTCTCTCCAACCTTTTGATCCGTTCAAAAGTTGGTGTTACGGTAAGTCCTATTTTGGATGCAATCTCTTTGTTACTCAATTTGGCATTTACCGATAATAGGTCAATGATCTGCTTGTCTAAATTATCCAACTGATAGTCCATAGTATATTTTTCTGTCTCAATAATAGAACTCGACGATTCAAAGATATAAATTCTGTATTTCTATTTATTATTAGTTTTATTTTCCTTATTACAAGAGACGTGTAGTTAATTCATACTTTTAACTAACTGTAATCAAGAAAATTATGAAGCCGGAAAGTTTAATGATGAGCTATGGGTACAAACCTGCACTTTCAGAAGGTGCCATCAAGTGCCCTATTTTCCAAACATCTACGTTCGTGTTCAAAAACGCCATGGAAGGAAAAAAATTCTTCGAAGTTGCATATGGTCTAAGAGAAAAGGAACAGGACGAAGAGTTAGGACTTATCTACAGCCGATTAAACAACCCGGATCTTGAAATCCTGGAAAACAGACTCTGTCTATGGGATGAGGCCGATGACTGTGCCGTTTTTGAAAGTGGAATGTCTGCGATTTCTACTGCGATGATGGAGTTCATGGAACCCGGAGATCTTTTGTTATACAGCAGACCTGTTTACGGAGGTACTGACCACTTCATTAACCACTTCCTGAAAAAACTAAACATTGAAGCTGTTGGTTTCCTGCCGAATGAAACAAAGGACGAGATCATCGCAAGAATTGAAGCTACAGGAAAAGGGGATAAACTGGCAATGATTCACATTGAAACACCAGCCAACCCAACAAATGCATTGATCGATATTGAAATGTGCGCCGAAATAAAGAACCACTTCAGCACAGATGAGAAACAGGTAATTCTCTCTGTTGACAATACTTACATGGGGCCGGTGTGGCAACACCCTTTAAAGCACGGAGCTGATCTTGTATTATACTCTGCTACGAAATATATCGGGGGACATTCTGATGTAATCGCAGGTGCTTGCTTAGGTTCAAAAGAACTAATGGCACGTGTGAAAGGACTAAGAACTTTCTTAGGAAACATGGCTGGTCCATGGACTGGGTGGTTGCTTATGCGAAGTCTTGAAACGTTAAAAGTAAGAATGGATCAACAAGCAATTAATGCGAAACACGTGGCCGAATTTCTGAAAAGCCATCCTAAAGTTGAGACCGTTTACTATTTAGGCGAAATGGCTGCTCACGGAACAGATAATGAAAAAGCCATTATAAAAAAGCAATACAGTTCTTACGGTGCAATGATCGCCTTTGACATTAAAGGAGGTGAAGCGGAAGCATTTAAGTTTTTGGACAGTTTGAAGTTGATGAAACTTGCCGTTTCATTGGGTGGAACAGAAAGTTTAGCAGAGCATCCGCAAACCATGACACATGCGGATGTAGATCAGGAAGCAAAAGAACAACTTAAGATCACCGAGAAACTGGTTCGTTTATCAATTGGAGTTGAGAATTACAATGACCTCATTGCCGATATAGACCAAGCACTCGAGGTAGTTTAAATCTCACGAATATC
>JBMSGX010000097.1:0-7999 GCA_049416285.1 Crocinitomicaceae bacterium
TATCTGGTAAACTGTCACTGGGCATTATACTGCGACAACTATCTTGAAGGATTTCACATTCCATTCGTCCACGAAGACTTAAATCGAGTTCTGGACTTTGGAACCTATGAAAACCTGGTTTACGATCATGTAACGCTGCAGGTTGGATACGCCAAAGACGGCGAAGAACACTTTGATCTTCCCGCAGGACATATCGACGAAGGAAAACAAGTAGCAGCCTACTATTATTGGATCTATCCAAACATGATGTTTAATTTCTATCCGTGGGGACTTTCATTAAACATCGTTAAGCCGATCAGTAAGAACAGAACGAAGGTGTCTTTTATAACTTATGTTTACGACGAGTCAAAGATCGATCAAGGTGCTGGTGCTGTATTGGATAAAGTGGAGCGTGAAGATGAATTTGTTGTTGAAAGTGTTCAAAAAGGACTTCAATCGAGATACTATAAGGCGGGACGCTTTTCACCCACCATGGAACAGGGTGTTCACTACTTTCATCAGCTATTAGCTAATAGTCTAAAAGACAATATCTAAAAGGCATTCAGAGAGTTTGTACGAATAGAAAAAAGCCCTATTTTTAGGTCTCAAACCAAGAACTATAAACTCTTAATTATGAAAAAACTACTTCTCCTCGTTGCGGGGGTCGTTGTGTATTCTTCCGCTTTCGGACAAACTAAGCAATCCAATGCTTTAGTTCAGGGAGCGCAAGAAATTCCTGTTCAATTTATGGGGGTGACAGGAAACCTCATCGACTATGTTGAACCGCACGGAACCGTGAATGAGATCACGAAAACCTTAAAAACAGGCTACCACCCAAAGGACGATTGGATTCTGAATGAAGCCGTTAATCCAAATGCACTTCCTCAAGGTGAAGACCCAGCTTTACAAAAGGTATACCCACCGCCAGCAACAGACAAGGCGCTGAATTACAACTGGGATGCGATTAGCAACTTCAGTGTTTCACCTGCCGACCCAACTGTTGATGTTGGTCCCAACCACGTTGTTCACATGACAAATGGACCTTCAGGTGCGTATATTCAGGTATATGACAAAACGGGAACGGCTATCGGAGGTCAAGTCTACTTTGACAATTTCATGGGAATGGCCGGAGGTCTTGGAGACCCTATCGTTTTATACGATGAGCGAGCTGACCGTTGGATGTTGAGTGAATTCTCTGCCTCAGGCAACAACATGCACGTTGCTATTTCCCAAACAGCAGACCCAACGGGTGCGTACTATACATTTGTATTTAACGCTCCTAACTTCCCCGATTATCCAAAATACTCGATCTGGGAGGATGCATATATTATCACGACAAATGAATCAGGGAACTCTCCAATTTATGCCCTGAACAGAGCAGACCTTCTCTCCGGGACTGCTACAACTGCTCAAAGATTTACAGTACCAAGTTACGGTACAATTGGATTCCAGGCCGCAACGCCTGTAAGTTTGAACGGGACAACACTGCCACCTGCCAACACGCCACCTATGGTAATGCGTATGCGTGATGATGCGTGGGCTGGTGTACCCGATGACGCACTTGAGATCTGGGATGTGAATATCGACTGGGCGAACAGCGGTAACTCATCCGTAACTCAGAACATCACATTAGGAATGGGTGCTGTTCCCGCATTCGACTCAGAGCTTTGTGGTTACACTTCTTTCTCGTGTATCGATCAGCCAAGTTCAAACACTAACCTTGACCCATTGAGAGAGGTTTTAATGAACCGTATTCACTACAGAAACTTTGGTTCACACGAATCAATTGTTTGTTGCCACGTTACAGACGTGGACGGTAACGATCAAGCCGGTATTCGCTGGTATGAATTAAGAAGAACGGGAGGAGCTGCAGGATCATGGACGATCTACCAGGAAGGAACGTACGCTCCAGATACAGACAGCCGTTGGATGCCATCAATTGGTATCTCAGCTACAGGAAATATTGGGCTTGCTTACAACGTATCAAGTGCATCTACATTCCCTTCATTAAGATATACAGGTCGTAGAGAATGTGACCCATTAAATCAAATGACTGAGCCTGAAACAACAATTGCGGCAGGTACGTCTCCAAACGGCTCTAATAGATACGGTGATTACAACGCAATGGGGTTAGATCCATCTGATGGAGAAACATTCTACTTTGTTGGTATTTACAACCCGAATACAGGCGGAAGAGCGCGTATTGCAGCATTCGATATTCCAGTTTGTGCGCAGTTCCCAGAAGTTGCTTTCGATATTTCATCAGTAGATGTTGAAGAAAGCTCGGCGAACGTAGCTAACGGATGTTTAGACTACATAGATGTAGACATTCCAATGTCCATTGGTGTAGCACCTTCTCAAAACGCGGACATCACGGTAACAGTTACCGGAGGAACAGCAACTCAAGGAGTAGACTTCGATCTGTTAGGATCGACATTCACGCTTGCAGGGGCAACTCTTACCGGTACAGCTCAGATTCGTGTTTACAATGATAATTATGTAGAAGGTACAGAAACGATCAACCTTGGATATACACTTAACGCAAATGGTGGTGATGCCTATTCGGGTGCTACTAACCAAACTGTTTTGGTAAATATCCTTGACGATGATCTTGACCCTGCTTCAATGATCAACACCGTAACAGTATTCTCACATGACTTTGAGTCAGGGTTAGCGCCATTTACAACCGTAAATAATGCGGGCGGTGCTGCAAATGACCCATGGGCAGTTGGTGATGCTGCGGCAGCAAGCTCAGCTAACTTCACCGTCCCTAATACGAATGCCACTCAAATGGCTTGGATCAACGATGATGGATGTAACTGTACACAAGATGATGTCGATCTGACTTCACCGACAATTGATCTTACTGGATATACTGGAGCAACATTGAGTTTCGCTTCTTATTACGAAAACAATGTTTATCAAGGTGACCAGGAGGTTGCTTCTATCCTAGTGTCAACTGGTGGAGGTCCTTTCAATCTAGTTCAATTGGTTCCAGCTGGTTCATGGTCGACTGTTACAGTTGACTTGACACCGTATGTTGGCAACAACGATGTTCAGATCAAGTTTAACTACTCAGATGGAACAGGATGGTTGTACGGATGGTCAATCGACGATGTTGTAGTGACAGGTGATGGACCAATTTTGGTTCAAACAGCAATCAATACAGGTTCAGGAATGACTGCTAATCTTGGTCCTAACGAAACAGTTCATTTCTATGACCCGGCAACGTCACGAGTAATGATGACACTTGAGAATACATCAGCTTGGGATTACGGATGTGTGACTGTTGATGTAGATAGAGACGGAACAGGAGCATCTGAATTCAATCAGGCAAATATAGCCGATCATTTACATGATAAGACGTTCACTGTTACACCTACAAACAACAACCCAACAGGTTCTTATAACGTAACTGTTTATTACGAAGAGGCAGAAGTGGCAGGTTGGGAAGCTGCAACAGGAAACAGCAGAAACAACGCAGAGATCATCAAGGTTGCTGGAAACAATGCGATCAATGATGTTACTCCTGCAAATGCAGGGACATTCACAATCGAGAACAGTCCTGCAACGCTAGGCGCGTTCAACAGTGATGTTACTTTCACTTCTTCATTTAGTACAGGATTCTCTGGATTTGGAGTAGGAATCTACAACGCAGGGAATAACCCTCCAGTAGCTAACTTTAGTACTACGGATGTTTGTGTTGGTTCAGTAACGACATTTGCTGATGCATCTACAAACACTCCAACAAGCTGGAGCTGGGATTTCGGTGACGGTTCAGGTACTTCAACTGCACAGAATCCATCTTATACGTATGCAACTCCAGGAAACTATACAGTTTCATTAACTGCAACAAATGCATTTGGAAGTGATACATATACACAGTCAGTTACAGTAAATGGTTTACCATCTGTAACAGCAAGTGCAACAAGCTCTTCTATCTGTGAAGGGGAAACAACAACGATCAATGCAACTGGTGCATCAACTTACGCATGGGATAACGGAGCTGGAACAAATGCTTCAACAAATGTTAGCCCGGCGGTTACAACTACTTATAACGTAACAGGAACAGATGCAAACGGATGTGTGAATACAGATGCTGTGACGATCACCGTAAGCGCTGCTCCTGCATCACCAGTTATTACTCCTAATGGAACTGTAAACATCTGTCAAGGTGAAACAACAACACTAACTTCATCTTATGCATCAGGTAACACTTGGTCTACGACGGAAACAACACAAGCTATAACTGTTAATTCAACTGGCACATATGATGTATACTATACTGATGGAAACGGTTGTAACTCAAACATTACTTCCGTAGCCGTTATGGTAAACAGCTTACCAATTGTTTCAACAAACCCAGACCTAGATATTTGTGACGGTTTCAATGCGACATTGACTGCAACAGGAGCTTCAACTTATGCTTGGGATAACGGTGCTGGAACAGGCGCTACTGTAGTAGTATCTCCAGTAACTACAACTACTTATACAGTAACAGGTACAGACGCTAACGGATGCGTAAATTCAGATCAGATCACGGTAACAGTAAATACATTACCTGCTGTAGCGGCGAGTGCAGATGTTGCTATTTGTGATGGATCAACAACTACACTTTCTGCAACTGGAGCTTCAACTTACGCATGGGATAACGGAGCTGGAACGGGAACATCCGTAGCGGTGAGTCCAACATCTAACACTACGTATACAGTAACAGGAACAGACGCGAACGGATGCGTGAACAGCGATGTTGTTACGGTTACGGTTAATCCAAATCCAACAATTGCAGCGACGGCGCCTACGAGCCCCTCTGTATGTGGAGCGACTGACGGTTCAATCACTGTTGGTGGAACAGGAACAGGAGACGTTAGTTGGTCAGGAACATCCTCTGGTACAGCAAACGGCGTTTCACTTCCATACACTGTAAGTGGCCTGGCGGCTGGATCATACACGTTTACATTTACCGATGCAAACGGATGTATTTCAAATATAGTAAACGAGAGTATTTCTGATCCTGGAGCTCCGGCTGCACCAACTGTAACTCCTGCTGGCACTGTAAGTATTTGTCCAGGTGCATCAGCGACCTTGACATCTTCATATGCTGCAGGAAACACGTGGTCGACTGCTGAGACAACGCAAAGTATTTCCGTGAACACTGCGGGTACTTATACTGTTTACCACACCGACGGTTCCGGATGTGTCTCTGGAACTACAACAATTAGCGTTGTTGTAAATCCAACGCCAACAGTTGCGACTTCGGGAGATGTGACTATTTGTGCAGGTGAAACAACTTCACTAACAGCAACAGGTGCCACAACGTATACTTGGGACAATGGAGCAGGCTCAGGACAAACAGTTGCTGTTTCTCCAACAACAACTACTACTTATACGGTAACAGGAGTTGATGCAAATGGGTGTCAGGCAACTGATCAGGTAACTGTGACGGTTACGCCTGGACCTACAGTAACTACAAGTGCAGACATGGATATCTGTGAAGGAACAAGTGTTACATTAACAGCACTTGGAGCAACTTCATATTCTTGGGATAATGGCGCTGGAACAGGATCTTCTGTAACGGTTTCTCCAACAGGCACTACAACGTATACTGTAACAGGAACAGATGCAAACGGGTGTACAGGAACAGCTCAGGTTACCGTAACAGTGAGCCCTCTACCAACTGTAAATATTACTCCAGCAGTGATAGATACAGTTTGTTTGAATGGGGCTGATCCGATCACATTGGTTGGTTCTCCGGCTGGAGGAACTTTCAGTGGTCCGGGTGTATCTGGAACTACATTTACTCCTGGAACAGCGGGAGTTGGTTCACACACGATTACATATTCATACACGGATGGTAACGGTTGTACAGGACAAAACACGGTTGTGGCGGTTGTAGAAGACTGTTCAGGTGTTTCAGAAAACATGCTTGATGGAGTTGTGCTTTCTCCAAACCCGAATGACGGTAACTTCAACATTACAGGATTGGATGCAAACACTGATTACTCAATTGTAGATTCAAGAGGACGAATTGTTCTTCAAGGAAGAGTTCAAAATGCGGGAGATGAGATCCGCGTTTCAAACATTGAGTCAGGTGCCTACTACCTTTACGGGGTTGCTAATGGTAAGCAAGGTACACTGAAGTTCATTGTTACAAACTAATGAACTAATTTATATTGCAACAAAAAGGGGCGGATTTGATCCGCCCCTTTTTTATTTGATAAATGATCAATTATGCTTTTTGTAATTCTATCTTGGCGTCTCCTTCATTCACAAGATCCGTGGTTAACGAATCTCCGGTTACACCTTCAAAGACAACATCGTTTGCAAGAACTTCATTACAGATGTAATTTCTGTTCGCAGCAATCGCTTCCCTGATCTCATTGCTCGTTTCAACTTTCAACACAATTCGATCTGTCACTTCAAGTCCGGAATCCTTTCGAAGGTTCTGTACACGATTTACAAGCTCACGAGCTATTCCTTCAGATCTTAACGCTTCAGAAATTGTAACATCCAATGCTACTGTCAAATTGCCCTCTGAGCTTACCAACCATCCTGGGATGTCCTGTGCAGTAATCTCAAAATCAGCAAGATCAAGTTCTATCTGCTCACCGTTTATCTCACCAGACCACCCTTCGTTTGATTCAATACTTGCAATAGCATCACCTGACATTTGGTTCACCATAGCCGCAATCGCTTTCATGTGTTTACCGTATTTCGGTCCGATCGTTTTGAAGTTTGGCTTGATACTTTTTACAAGAATATCGCTTCCCTCTTCCAACAGCTCAAGTTCTTTAACGTTCACTTCTGAAAGAATAAGGTCCTTCACATGTAAGATGTTCTTGGCAAACTCCTCGCTTAATGCGGGCACCATGATTTTCTGCAACGGCTGCCTCACTCTTAAGCGCTCCTTTTTACGGAGTCCGAGTACCAAAGAAGATGTCCTTTGCGCTATCTCCATTTGTGCCTCAAGATCAGTATCGATGATCGATGCATCCGAAACCGGGAAATCTGCCAAATGAACAGATTCTAGTGAACTCTTTCCAGTTGCTTTATTCAAGTCTAGGAATAATTCATCCATATAGAACGGTGCAATAGGTGCTCCTAAAAGCGCCACCGTTTCAAGACACGTATACAATGTTTGATACGCAGAAAGTTTATCAATTCTTCCAGCTTCATCATCTGAACTTTGTTTCCAGAATCGTCTTCTACAAAGGCGAACATACCAGTTAGAAAGCTGGTCAGAAACAAACTCTTGAATTAATCTACCTGCACGTGTCGGCTCATAAGAACCATACGCCTCATCTACATTTTTAATCAATGAATGCAGTTTTGACAATACCCATCTATCGATCTCCGGTCTTTGTGCTAGAGGCACATCTGCTTCAGAATAATCGAATCCATCGATGTTGGCGTACAATGCGAAGAATGAATACGTATTGTACAGTGTTCCGAAGAATTTTCTCTGTACCTCTTTCACACCCTCAAGATCAAACTTCAAGTTATCCCACGGTTGTGCGTTCGTGATCATATACCAGCGCGTTGCATCTGGTCCGAATTCATCAAGCGTTGTGAATGGATCCACGGCATTTCCCAATCGCTTTGACATCTTCTGTCCGTTCTTATCGAGTACGAGACCATTTGATACAACATTCTTGTATGCTACCGAATCAAATGCCATTGTTGCAATAGCGTGCAGTGTATAGAACCATCCTCTTGTTTGATCCACACCCTCCGCTATAAAGTCAGCCGGATATGATGTATGATTATCGATCAACTCCTTATTCTCGAATGGATAATGCCACTGTGCGTAAGGCATCGAACCAGAATCAAACCAAACGTCAATCAGGTCTGCTTCTCGCTTCATTGGTTTTCCATTCGGCGAAACCAAAGTGATCTGATCCATATAATTTTTATGGAAATCTATATTTGCGTAATTCTCGTCGGACATATCTCCTGGAACGAAATCAGCAATTGGATCACTGTCCATAAGTCCAGCATCCATCGATTTCTTGATCTCTGC
>JBMSGX010000098.1:0-7983 GCA_049416285.1 Crocinitomicaceae bacterium
TTTCGGGTAAGGAAAAATCTATTCTGAAATCCCCTTCTACATCCGTTTTGACACCCGCCCCAATTGATCGAATCCAAACTTTAGCACCCGGAACGCCTTGCCGTGTTTCAGCATCAATTACTTTACCAGTGAGCTCCTGCGCAAATGTTACACTCCCTAACATCATTAGGAGAGCTAATACACTCTTATACATTTTTTTTTGATTGAATGATTTATCAATGTGCTGGAGTTATCACGATGGATTTCCAGCTATTACCTATGATAATTCATTCTGAGGGGGACCTCTCAGAGATATTGTAACTGAGTAATCCGCCACAGGACCATTCACCGCTCGAATGCTTTCACCATAATGGTGAAACTCAATTAACTGATGATCGACAAATTGGTGAATAGAAAACGAAGATAAGCTGTAATCACAAGAAAAACAGTCATCAGCGTCAAACGACGCAGAATCAAGATCGCCTAAGTCCGCATGAGGTATATGTTGATCATGCTCACACTGGTGAACCCAATCTCTAGGTACACTTATCGTGATAAAAGATAGGAGAAGTAGATATGAAAACAGTCTCTTCACAAGAGCAAAGCTATAAAACAATTAACCGTGAACAAAATTAATTTTGGCAATCGTAAGGATAAACAGAAGTTATTATTTCACCCCGGCCGCCTTCAGACAGTCGTCAATATCCTTCTTTCTTTTTGCGCGCTGCTCAGGGGTACGCTGATCTCCTTGCACATCAAAGGCCTGACATTTTTTATCGATCCATTCAGAACGAGCCCAGACTATTTCAAAGTGCTCATCAGAAATCCCATCAGCTAATAGTGCCTTTTCGGCTGAATCTTTTTTCACCGCACATACACAGAAATCCCATTGTTCTCCATGTTCTTGTTCGATGCGAATGAGATTTTCTTTGAAATCCTTACGTTTTTTCTCATCCACCATAGACATGTCATAGTCGGATTCAATGATGTTATCCAGTGAATCCTCCAATTGAGCAATTGAATCAGCTTGACGGGTATCGTCATCCAATTTAACTAGCTCTTCGACCGGCTGATCTTGACCACCGCAAGACACGAGTGCTAAGAACAATAGAAATGACAATACTCTTTTCACGGGGCTAAAATAACTATTAAGTCGATGGTTGAACTTCTATGAAAACAAACACCCAACAATAATGAATATTGCTGGGTGTTTGATGAATGAATAGCTTTATTTAGCTTGTCCCAAACGGTCTTCAACCGAATTAGAAACAGCTGTTTTATCAACTCGAAGCTTTCCGCTTTCAGTTCCGATCAATAATGTTGTATCAGCAACTTCAAGGATCTTACCGTGGATTCCACCGATCGTTACGATCTTATCTCCCGCCTGTAATCCCTCTCTGAATTTTTTCAGCTCTTTTTGTTTTTTCATTTGTGGCCTGATCATGAAGAAATAAAAGATCACCAAGATCATCACCAGCATAATTAATTGATTCATACGACTCTTTTTAGTTTAGTTATTTCTGTAGGACATTACCAGTAATTCTCACCTGCGTAATAGAAGGCGAAGTATTAGCAGTAATGCGTAAGGTTTTGTTTAGGATTCCAGTTCCTGTCTTATCTGTATTGACATGCGCAATGATCTCTTCAGAGGCTCCAGGAGCAATTGGCTCTTCCGGTTTATCAGCAACTGTGCAAGAACAAGAAGCGTTGATCTGAGCGATGTACAAAGGAAAATCACCAGTGTTCGTGATTGTGAATTTAGCGGTGATCATTTCACCTTTCAAGACTTCGCCGGCATCGAAAACCGGGTTATCTACTTCCATGCTTGTTTTGTTTCCTACTTCTACCTGATCCGATCCTCCACAAGCAAAAAGAGTGACGGATACCAATGCAATGAATAATACTCTCATAATTTAGTTTTTGAGTCCACGGCCTACTTTCTTGATCTTACCTTCTTTCTCAAGACGTGCTATGGCCTTGTCCAATACTCCATTGATAAAACCATTACTCTTCGGAGTACTGTAGAATTTCGAGATCTCGATGTATTCGTTTAACGTTACCTTCGTTGGAATATTATTGAAAATCTGGAACTCTGCAATAGCCATTTTCATTAGAATAATGTCCATTTTAGCAATTCTATCAAGTTCCCAGTTACTCGTTAGCTCATCAATAAGCTTTTCACTCTCCTCATCCATGAGGACGGTCTTCCTGAATAAAAGCTGAATAAATTCCTTCTCATCTGCCTCATCTTTGTATAATGGCATGATCTCATTGTTACCATTAAGGTCAAATGATTTAATCGTTTTCAAAACCATTGAACATGCAAGATCTATGTCATCTAACCAGTGAATATCTCGCTCTTCGAAATAATTGTAAAGCAATGGAAAGTTGGCAATTTCCGTCTTGAATAATGCAACAGCGAATGCCATATCATCTTCAAAACCTTCACTTTCGTTATTCATGAACTCAAAATAAGTTTCACTTTCGCGGATTTGAAGAAACATCTTTCTAAACATCTCCTGATTCTCATCCCCGAGCCAGTTTACCTTTCGCGTTTCCGACATTCTCCTAAGCCCTTCGTTAGACTCAAGCAAGGCTATAACCTTGTTCTGTACGAACTTCAGATTGGGATTTAGATCCTCATCAGTTGGAAGAATTTTCTTCTTATTATCCTCTATCCTTCGCTCTCCCTGAGTTTTAAGTTCAGAAAATGTTAGTAACAGATATAAATAAAGATCATAGATCCTGTCAATTGAACTAAAAAGTTCTTTCTCAAACTTTACGTATTCATCACCTTTCGACTGATAAAAAGCGTAAAGAGACTGAAGTACCTTGATCCTTAAATGTCTTCGGTTCAGCATCAAAAATTACATTGGAAGTTTCACCTTACCGATCGCCTCGATTCTCTCTTCTGCCATCTTATTGGCAATCTGATAAGCCGGTATATTTTCTTTTGCCGCACGCTTGATGATCTCACTGATCGTGTTGTAAATGTCATCAGCTTTACCAATGGCCCAGCTCGCAGAAAGACCTTCTACTTCACCAAAACAATTGATCACACCGCCGGCATTCAACGCGAAATCAGGCGCATAAACGATTCCCTTCTCCATTACAGCTCTACCGTGTATATCCTCGTTCTTGAGCTGATTATTAGCAGCTCCAGCGATGATAGAACATTTCAACCTACTTAGTGTATCATCATTCACAGTCCCTCCTAATGCACAAGGCGCATAGATATCCATATCAATATCGTATATCTCATCGGGCGCAACAATATGTGCTCCATATTGCTCTGCAATTCTTTTTAATGTCGGCTCATGAATATCGGAGATGTAGATCTCAGCATTCTCTTTTGCCAAAGCCTCTACAAGGTACTCGCCTACGTGACCTACACCTTGAACAGCGATCTTCTTACCTGTCAATGAATCAGTTCCGTAAACCTCCTTGGAGCAAGCCTTCATTCCAACGTATGTACCACGAGCAGTAACAGGAGAAGGGTCTCCACTTTTCCCTGGCAAACCAACAACATGATCCGTTTCCATTGAAACCCATTGCATGTCTCCCGGAGATATTCCAACATCTTCCGCAGTAATATATTTTCCTGCGAGGCTGTTAACGAATTTCCCAAATCTTCTGAAAAGCGCTTCAGACTTCATTGACCTTGAATCGCCTATGATCACAGCCTTTCCTCCTCCGAGGTTAAGTCCGGAAATAGAGTTCTTATAGGTCATACCACGCGACAAACGAAGAACATCATTCAATGCTTCCATTTCATTATTATATGTCCACATTCTTGTTCCACCAAGTGCAGGACCCAATACCGTGTTATGAACCGCGATGATCGCTTTTAGACCTGTAGCATTGTCATTGCAAAACAACAACTGCTCATGATTGTACTTGCTCATCTGAGCAATGACCGGGTTGTCTTCCAGATTAACCCCGTCGATATTTTTTACTTCAAACATAGTAAGCGGATATGTTATATCAACTGTAATATTTACTTTTACAACGCCATGTAAAAGCCAGGCAAAAATAGAAATTTATCGATGAAGTCGCTGAGCTATCTCAACAAATATTTCTTAAAGTATAAATGGCGATTCCTTCTGGGGATCGTATTTATTTTTTGTTCCAACTGGTTCAAGGTACAAATGCCTGCTTTTTTTGGGTATATCGTAAATGAGCTGAAAGGCAATATTCTTGAGGGAACACAGGAAGATATCTTGAAATTCGCTCTTACTTCCGGAGGTTATTACATGCTACTCTCCCTTGCTTCAGGTTTCTTTCTATTCTTAACGCGACAGACCATCATCATTATGTCTCGTTTTATTGAATATGACTTAAAAAATGAGATCTACGGGCAATATCAGAAACTCGACTATTCTTTCTACAAGAAGAATAGCACCGGGGATTTAATGAACAGGATTTCCGAAGATGTAAGCAAAGTAAGAATGTATTTGGGGCCAGGTGTGATGTATACCATCAACCTAACAATCCTATCAATGCTTGCCTTGTACCAAATGATCAGCACAAGTGGATACCTGACCTTCTTTGTATTGATCCCTTTGCCTATAATGTCCTACATTATCTACAAGGTCTCCAGTACGGTAAACAAATTAAGTACTGTGGTTCAGGAAGAACAGTCGAAAATGAGTTCATTAGTTCAAGAGAGCTTCTCAGGAATACGGGTAATAAAGGCCTATAACCGTAATCAGGAAGTTGAGAATCAATTTAATAAGAGTGCGGAATCTTACAAGGACAAGAACATGAAGTTGGTATTGGTAAACTCACTGTTCATGCCAACGATCTTTGTTTTGATCGGGCTATCAACCCTGCTTTGCATTTATTTAGGAGGACTTATTTATCATGACGGCAATATCAACTTCGGAGAGATCATGTCTTTCGTTTTCTATGTGAACATGTTGACGTGGCCATTTGCGTCCGTTGGATGGGTAACGAGTATTATTCAGCGCGCTGCAGCTAGCCAAGAACGCATCAATGAATTTCTAAAGATCACACCGAGCATAAAAAATGAAACTTCAAATGATTTCAGCTTCAAAGGGAAGATAGAATTTCGCAATGTTAGCTACACCTACCCTAACTCAGGCATCAAGGCTATAGATAACGTAAGCTTTATTTTAAACCCTGGAGAGCGGATTGGTGTAGTTGGAAGAACGGGAAGCGGTAAATCGACGCTATTAAAACTAATTACAAGGCAAATTGACCCCGAAGAAGGAGAAATTCTGCTTGATGGAATTAACATCAAAGAAATAAACCTAGACCAGTTCCGTGATCAAATCGGTATTGTACCACAAGATGTATTCTTATTCTCAGACACCATTCGTAACAACCTGCTTTTTGGTTCATTAGATGAAGAGACGAGCGAAGAAGAACTCATTGCTGTTACAAAGCAAGCACACGTGCATCACAACATAACTTCATTTAAAAATTCATTCGAAACACTGCTCGGAGAAAGAGGTGTAAATTTAAGTGGCGGACAGAAGCAAAGAGTCTCCATAGCTCGAGCATTGATACGTAAGCCAAAACTTTTAATTCTAGACGACTGCTTATCTGCAGTTGATACTGAAACAGAAGAAGTTATACTATCCAACTTAAACAAAAACTCTGTCACTTCATTTATTGTGAGCCATCGTATTTCAACCATCAGAAATGCTACTAAAATTCTTACGTTGAACGAAGGTAGAATTACTGAAGAAGGAACTCACGAAGAGTTACTTTCTCAAAATGGAGAATACGCTAATCTATACCAGAAACAACTCGCTGAAGAGGCGAAAAAATAGTGAGCTCCTCATATTTTTGTTGCTTTTGCAAAAAGAAAAATTCATATTTGTTACAGAATCAAAAGTGCGAAGGCCATGGAATACGACAAGAACAGTGAAGTTTATTCTAAAGTAGTTAGAGCGGGAAAAAGAACTTATTTCTTTGATGTTAAAGCGACTAAAGGGAACGATCTTTATATCACACTTACCGAGAGCAAAAAGACTACGGTAGATGGAAGAGAGTCATATCAAAAACATAAGATCTTCCTTTACAAAGAAGACTTTGAGAAATTCCAGGAGGGACTTGCAGACGCATTAAACAAAATCGACGACCTTGTTTCTAGTGGTGAATACGGAAAAAAGGAAGAAACTGAATCAAATTCTTATTCAGAAGTATCGTTTGAAGACTTGAAATAACAAGTCCTCTTTTCAACATTTAGTAAAAATTTTAGTTAATAACTATCGCTTAAATCGATAGTATTTAAGGCTCTTTACACGTATCTTTACGTGACTAATATTATGTGCTAATGAGTAAAATTATCGCGATCGCCAATCAAAAAGGTGGAGTTGGAAAAACGACTACTGCTATTAATCTTAGCGGGTGTCTTGGTGTGCTGGAATATAAAACATTGATCGTGGATGCTGACCCACAAGCGAATGCTACATCTGGAGTCGGTTTAGACCCTAGAAGCGCTAAAAATATTTACGACTGCTTAATCAATGACATTGATCCAGCTGAATTAATCATAAAAACGGACAATCCGAACTTAGATATACTTCCATCTCACATTGATCTTGTCGGTGCGGAATTGGAGATGATCAATCTGCCGAACAGAGAGCACATGTTGAAAATGGCACTTGACAAGGTGCGCGATCAATATGACTTTATCATTATCGATTGCTCCCCTTCTTTAGGCTTAATTACCGTCAATGCTCTGACTGCTGCGGACAGTGTTATTATCCCTGTTCAATGTGAATACTTTGCCTTAGAAGGACTTGGTAAACTATTGAATACGATCAAGATCGTTCAAGGAAGATTGAATAAAGAGCTGGAAATAGAAGGCATCCTATTGACGATGTACGATACACGTTTGCGATTGGCAAATCAAGTTGTGGAAGAGGTTAAAATGCACTTCCAGGAACTCGTGTTTGACACAGTAATCCACAGGAACACCAAGCTTGGCGAAGCGCCGAGTCATGGTGAAACGATCATCATGCATGATGCATCAAGCAAGGGATCTGTGAACTACCTGAACTTTGCACGAGAGATCCTTCAAAAGAACGACCTAACAAAGATCACTAACGAGGAAAAACAAATTAACGTAGGGAATGAGCTCTAAACCAAAGAAGAGAGCGGCACTTGGAAAAGGACTGAGTGCGTTGCTGGAGAATTCAGATACTGACATCACGACGTCAGACTCAGGAAAGGGATTGGTAGGTGCTATTTCAATGCTGGATATTGAAAGCATTGAAGCAAACCCATTCAATCCAAGAACTAATTTTGAGAGAGACGCTTTAGAAGAGTTAAGTGCTTCTATTGCGACGCATGGAATTATACAACCGTTAACAGTTAGAAAACTTGGCAGAGATAAATATCAATTGATCTCTGGTGAACGCAGATTTAGAGCGTCACAGTTAGCAGGATTAAAAGAAGTTCCTGCTTACGTTCGTGTTGCCAACGATCAGGCAATGCTGGAAATGGCACTGGTAGAAAACATTCAGCGTCAGGACTTAAATCCAATAGAGGTTGCCCTCTCCTACCATCGTCTGATAGAAGAATGTAACCTAACTCAGGATCAACTTGGGCAAAAGGTTGCTAAGAGCCGTTCTAGCATCACGAATCATTTGCGTTTGTTAAAACTTCCTGCAGATATTCAAGCAGGTGTTAAACAGGGACAAATTTCAATGGGTCATGCCAGAGCATTGGTTTCGGCAAAGGATGAGGATACACAAAGTCTTCTTTTCCAAAGAACGGTCCAGGATGAGTTATCAGTGCGCGAGCTTGAAGCGTTGATGCGTGGTGAAGAAATCCGTACAGGAGTTCCATCGTCTTCATCAGGAACGAGATCTTCAAATGGTAAGAAGATAATGTACTCATCAGACGAGCTTACCTTCAAGGATAAATTAAGTGATCGGTTGGATACCAAGGTAGAACTGAAGAAATCTACAAACGGATCGGGCAAGATCGTTGTATCATTCAGCTCTGAGATGGATTTAAACAGGATCA
>JBMSGX010000099.1:0-7967 GCA_049416285.1 Crocinitomicaceae bacterium
TCCATCTCCCATGAAATGAAGATCGTATCTGCATATGTTGAAGCAATTATTTCAGGCGCCTTTCGATAGCTTGTACGTTGTATGTAATGCACACCCTTAAACTTTGGGAAAGCCCTGTACTGAAGGAAAGTTGTTCCGGTTTTACCCGTTCCAACATGAAAAAATATCTTCTTCTGACTACTCATTGCGTGTAAAGCTACACTTATTGTGCGAATTCAATTTTCCACAAACCACGGAAATCTCCCAAACTGTAATTCTTTGCTTTGTCTTCAGGATAAAGGGAATCCAAGGCATTGAGTGTTTCAGAGCTGATATCTGCATCTACTGAACCGTGACATTTCATGCAAGCTGGCATACCTGTTTTAATAGTGCTGTAGTAGACATAATTCTCATTATTGTCCCAACTCAAAACTGTGTCTTTTAAATTGTTTGTTTTGAATTGATTTATCAATTTGAGTTCATCTGAACTTGCGAAATTATTTGGATTACGGTTTTTGTCGCTGATTCGTGAGATCTTTACCCCTTCAACCTCAGAAAGTGAATCAGTAAGTGGTATTGCTCGCGTGTTACAAAACGCAATTGCATGTGCCGGACCTCCTTTTTGCATTGCACTGCTAACATTCGACAAAAGAATGCCTTGCATTTTTTGACTTATGCTCCTTCCTTGTTCAATATATTTTTGAAGGTCAACAATTTTCTCTTCCTGCATCGAATCGCTTTCCGTTTCCGGATTATTTGAACATGCAGCGAGGATTAAAATTCCTGCCGGAATGAGTAGGGTAAGAAAAGTATTCAATTTCATTTTTGATTTTTTAATCGGGTGAAATTTAAAATAAACAAGAGACCACCGATTGCGATCAAGGCAATTCCGAGTGAGCGCTGGTCACTGCTTGTAAAGTTCATTACAGTAATGCCTAATGCAATTGCTAGTATAGCTAATATGATCTTAATTCGTGTTGTCGTCATGTTCGTATAAAGGTAGTATTCCTCTTTCGGATTTAAAAGATGTCCTACGGCACTATAATTCTGATTATTTTTGTGAAAAATTTCGCTTTATGGTTTATGATATAGCAATAGTTGGTGGGGGTATAGTAGGAGCGGCAACTTTTTACAAGATCCAGGAACGCAATCCAAATCTTAAGATCGCTTTGATCGAGAAGGAGGATTTATTAGCTGATCATCAAACCGGGCATAATTCAGGAGTAATACACTCAGGGTTGTATTACAAACCAGGTTCGCTTAAAGCGCAAAACTGTAAGAAGGGAAGACTTGAACTTGTTGAGTTTGCCAAGAAATACAAGGTCGACCACGATGTATGTGGTAAGGTCGTAGTTGCCACAGATGAGAAGGAGCTACCGCATATGGAGCGAATTTTCAAAACTGGTCAAGAGAATGAGATCGAAGGTATTGAAATGATCAACGCCGATCAAGTCAAAGAATACGAACCGCATGTTGAGAGTATCGGAGGAATCTGGGTTCCGGTCACAGGTATTATTGATTTTAGAGGAGCAACAGAAAGAATGGCAGAAGTAGGGTTGGGAATTCAACCTGAAAGTAAGCTATTCATGAAGCATGAGGTAACTGGAATTGAGAAAGGTGAAGAAGTCACTAAGTTGATTACACCGAGAGGAACAATTGAAGCAAAACATGTCGTGTATTGTGGTGGTCTTCAAGCGGATAGATTGGCGAAGAGAGATGGAGTTAAACTGAAGGAAAAAGTGGTTGGATTCCGTGGTGACTATTACGAGTTAACCGATGAAGCGAAACATAAAGTAAAGAACTTGATCTATCCGGTTCCAAACCCAGATTTCCCATTCTTAGGAGTTCACTTCACACGAATGACAAATGGTGAGATCGAATGTGGGCCTAATGCAGTATTCACGTTCAAGCGAGAAGGATATGGAAAAACAGACTTCAGCTGTAAGGATACTTTTGATGCGTTGACTTACGGAGGAACATGGAAACTATTCTTCAATAATATGAGTTTTGGGATCAATGAATACCGAAGAGCATTCTCGAAAAGACTATTCCTACAAACGCTGCAGCGCATGATCCCTTCATTAACAATGGAAGACATCAAACCTGGTAGATCAGGAGTTAGAGCGCTTTTATTGAGTCAGGATGGTGATACAAGAGATGATTTCAGAATCGAGTTTCACAACAATTCCATTCACGTATTGAACGCACCTTCTCCGGCAGCGACATCTTCATTGGCAATCGGTGGTTACGTAGCTGACCTAGCAGAAGAAAAATTCGGATTGAAATAGTCTAAACTCTTCCTTTTTCAGAGAGTAGAATAGCTACTGGTCGTGTGCTTTCAAATTGAGAAAGTAGAATGATCATGGCTACTGTGATCGGTACACTCAGAAGCATTCCCGTAATCCCCCACAATGTTCCCCAAATAGCAAGGGCTAGTATGGCAACAAGAGGGCTAATGTTTAGCGTGTTCCCCATGAGCTTAGGTTCAACAAGGCTTCCGATCAGCATTACAGCCGTCCCCACACCAAAGAAAATAACCAATGAAGGTACAAAATCACCGAATTGCAGTAAGGCAAAAAAGGTGGGAAACAGAGTCCCCATAATCGGACCAACAGATGGGATAAAATTAAAAAGGAAGATCAAAAAGGCCCAAAATATAGGAGTTTCAACACCAACAGCTGAAAGAATGATAAAACTTATTCCTGCCGACAAAAGGTTCACTAATGATTTTAAACTGATATATCTAGACATTGAATTGTCAACCTTTTGAATCGTTGTTAGAGCGGAGTCATATTTGGTTTGATTCCCAAACATCATTTTTAATTTTCGAAGAAACAAGCCCTCTTCCACGATCATAAACGTCACATAGAAGATGATCATTACCATATTACTTAACGTGTCGGAAAGTGAATTGAACAACGACTGGAGGAGTATCGTAAAGTCGAAATTATTGACCCCGCTGATGAGTTCTTCACGAATGTCAATTTGTAGCAAATCATTTAGTTTGAGAGCTATGATCTCAACATTGGCTGCATACGTCGGGTATGATTTTGTCAATCCCTGAATTTCTACAGTAAGCAATTGGATCACCACAAAGATGAAATAGAAAATGGCAAGTGATGAGATGATCGTTTTTATCCAGGATGGTACGCGTGTTTGAACAAACTCAATTTTGTCAAGTAGGTTTCGAACCTTTTTAATAACAAACCAGATCAGCAAGGCAATTACGAATGGGATAAGGATCGACTGAGCAACGCTCAGAAGTAGAATGGCTAAAGTGATCACAACGAACCACGCGGCTGTATTTCGAATACTCATCTTGTCAGGTTAAGTATCACAAGATAATAAGTGGCGGTGAATTGTGCAGGATTATCTTGTTATCTTTGTCGACTTTCAGCGCAAATGAAGAATACGGCGAAATATATTCTACAGACGGTACTTGGTTTTCAGAGGTATCTATATGTATTCGCTATGTTCAAGATCAATTCCTTAAAAAATGACCCAAAGGAGAAGGACTTTTTTAAGTTTTTATCCATGCTTAAGGATGGCGAAGGAGATGTTTTGGATATTGGAGCCAACATCGGGATCATGACGTTTCATTTGAGTAAAACCTTACCTAAATCAAAAGTGATCGCTGTAGAACCGATGCCTCAGAACTATGCTGTCCTGGAGAAGATCGTGTCAAAACAAGAGCTTTCCAACGTTGAGCTGAAACAATTAGCTGTTGGAGAAAGTGCTGGCAAAGCAACCATGATCATGCCCGATAACAAGGGTGTGAAAATGCAAGGTTTAAGCCACGTAAAGCACGATTCCATTGATGAATGGAATGAAGGAGAAGAATTTGAAGTTGAGATGATCCAAATCGACGATCTGGCTCGCGATACAAAAGTACAAGGCATCAAAATGGATGTTGAGAACTTTGAATATTTTGCACTGAAAGGGGCACAGGAAACGATCAAGAAAAGTCAACCGATTATTTACACGGAGCTTTGGGATAACGAAAATAGGAAGAGTTGTTTCGCTTTGATGAATGAACTGAGCTATAGTGTATTCGTAGTTGTGGCAAATGAGTTAGTAGCTTACGATCCTCAAGTACACAAACATCAGAACTTTATATTTAAGCCAGTTAATGGTTAAGTCCAAGAAAACGATAAGTCAGTAGAACTGAGTCTTTCGCTTGCTTATTGGGGATAATGATCAAATTACATGTATCACTGTACCAGTCTGTAGAATAGACAAACTCGACACCCTTTTTCACAATAGCTTCATAAATGACTTTCTGTCCTTCACAAAACGCAATATTGTAATTGAAATCGTTGGGTTCGATCTCAACTTCAAGACTATAAATTCCGGTCTGTTCTTTCTTCTTTATCAATGTAACCTCTTGATCACTGGATAACAGTAATTTTTGCTCTTGGGAAGCATTGTTTAGCATCGAAGGATAAATAATTTTATGATATGCAAAGTATCCGCCAATAACAATTAAAATGCTGATTGTCAGTATGATGAAAGAGGAGTGTTTACGCATCTTAAGTTTGATGAAAAAGAAAAAAATGAAATTTTCTTTGGTAATTAGAAAACAAATTTAAAAGATTTGTGGCATCAAATCCACAGGCGGTGGATCTGAAATTTATAAAGAAGAGGCGAGAGACAGGCTTGTTGACCCTCTGGCAACCAACTTTAAGTCCGGTAAAACGGATTGGAAAACCGGTGCCAACTCCTGATCCGCAATGAAGCGGAGAATATAAATGGAAGAATTATGTACAACGTAGAGAAACTTTTTACTGCCGCTAATTCCAAGTCAGGAAAGAATTATTTGAATGCAAATTCGCTTATGCGAATGTGTTGCTGTTGCTGCTGTATGTGCTGCTGATCAGGACACCTTGGAGCAATTGCTCCCATCTATTAAGCATTCAAATAAAACATCATGAGAACGATCAAATTAGAAGGCGCATTCCCTTTGGAGTGCGGAAAAAACTTACATAATATTCAAATTGCTTTTCAAACGTATGGAAAGCTAAATCAGGATAAATCAAACGTCGTTTGGGTATGCCACGCACTCACGGGGAATCATTTCGTAGAGGAATGGTGGAATGGGCTGGTTGGATCAGGCAAATTATTTGACCCGGCCGAAGATTTCATTGTCGCTGTTAATGCTCTTGGCTCCTGCTATGGAACAACGGGACCATCTTCACCGCTAGAAAACCAGCGTCCTTTATTACTGGATTTTCCGCTGATTAGCATTCGTGATCAAGTCGGAATATTGGAAGAGGTTAGAGCAGAGCTTGAGCTAGAATCAATTCAAACCGTTATTGGTGCTTCTTTTGGCGGGCAAGTGGCACTGGAATGGTCGATTCAATTCCCAGAATTGATACAGCAGTTGATCCTTGTCGCATCTAACGCGAAGCATTCAGCATTCGGAATTGCGTTCAATGAGAGTCAGCGGCTCGCATTGAAATTAGATCCAACGTTTGGACGTCTTGTAAATGGTGGTAAGGATGGATTAATCGCTGCAAGGTCTATAGCTATGCTCAGCTATCGTTCTTACCTGGGGTACGTTCAAAAATTATCAGGAGAGAATTCTATTTCCGATGATCTCCCTGCGAACACATACCAGCGCTATCAAGGGGAAAAACTCGCAAAAAGATTCAGTCCTTACAGC
Source organism: Crocinitomicaceae bacterium (assembly GCA_049416285.1). Taxonomy (GTDB): domain Bacteria; phylum Bacteroidota; class Bacteroidia; order Flavobacteriales_D; family Crocinitomicaceae; genus UBA4466. The sequence continues at coordinate 5,642 of JBMSGX010000099.1, forward strand.
TATTACTACCTCTCGAAAGCGATGGATTCACACGATGTATCCAGAGGTCGTGGAACACTGGAAAGTGTTCTTGCAAAAGTTACTTCCAGGGTGTTAACTGTAGGTGTGGACAGCGATCAGCTTTTTCCAACATCAGAACAAAAGTTTATCGCGAAACATGTGAAAAATGGAAGTTATGCGGAACTGAATTCAAATTTCGGACACGATGGATTCCTGGTTGAAACGCACCAGCTTGTGGTGATTCTCAAAGAATTCTTGAACGGCACGCAGCGCTTCAAATTGACATCATTAAAACCAACCTTTTTAAATAATTAAAACCAAAGAAATGAAGAAGAAAATAACAATAGGATTGATCGGATTTGGATGTGTGGGTGAAGGACTTTATCAAGTTCTTCATCAAGCCAAGCTATTAGATGCTGAGATCAAATGGATCGTAGTCAAGGATCGCGAAAAGAAACGCTCGATTCCACAGTCGTTTTTCAGTTATGACATTGATGCTGTGATAAACGATGATGAGGTGAATGTTGTGGTTGAATTGATCGATGACAGCATGGTCGCATTGGAGATTGCAAAAAAAACATTTGCAAAAGGAAAACACTTCATCACGGCAAATAAGAAGATGATTGCGGAGAATTTGCAGGAGCTGATTCTTCGATCCAGGGAAGAAAATGTTTCTTTCTTGTACGAAGGAGCTGTAGCCGGATCCATTCCTATCTTGAGAAATCTTGAGGAGTATTACAACAATGATTCTCTCTCTCGTGTGAAGGGTATATTGAATGGAACCAGTAATTATATTCTCACAAAAACAGGCGAGGGGCAAACTTATGAGCAGGCATTGAAAACTGCGCAGGAACTCGGTTTTGCAGAATCGGATCCAACTTTAGATGTCCATGGTTTTGACGCGAAGTTCAAGTCAGTAATTCTCGCTAAACATGCATTTGGTATTGCGGCGCGGCCTGAAGATATACTCAATGTGGGAGTTGTAAATATTGTACCTGAAGCAACTGCCTACGGTGCTGTGAAATCCTGGAGTATTAAGCTTTTAGGGAGAGTGGAGAAAGTAGAGGACAGGTTAGTTTCTTTTGTCGCACCCCATTTCGTGGAAGAAACAGACCCATTACATGCCGTAGAAGACGAATTTAATGCGGTATCAGTGAAAGGGCTGTTCGCAGATGAACAACAGTTTTACGGAAAAGGAGCAGGAGCTTATCCTACTGCAAGCGCAGTCCTTTCTGATATTTCGGCTTTACAGTTTGACTACAAGTACGAATACAGAAAGGAAAAGATTGGAAATGTTTCAACGGTGGAAGAACAATTCTTTTTGAAAGTATTTGTTGGGTCTAAGGAAGAAGAGGGGTTGGATCAGATAGAATTGCTGTCGAATGATGAACAGTTTAGAAGTAAGGACTTTGCTTATAAAGTCGGATGGATCGAATTCAGCGAGCTGAAAAAACATGATTGGTTCAACAGCAATTTAACACTTGTTGTTTTACCGGACCCTTTGATCATCTCTGAAAGTGAAGAGTTGAAGAATGTCGAACACATAAATTCTTTAGCGATATGATCTACTTGGAATGGTATTTTGCCGGTCCTTTATTGGGATTAATAGTTCTCGGATTGCTTTTCACAGTAAATGTTCAATTAGGCGTATCGAGCAGTCTGGAACTCCTGGGGCGAGGCATTCTGTTAAGACCTTCCGCTGGTTCAAAGAAAGGATCTGAACAACTCTTGTTTGTATTAGGGCTAGTAGCAGCTTCAGTAGTTTTGAATTCTATCTTGGAGGTTTCACTTAATCCACTCGATACCGAAATCTACAGCTTTCGAAATGCGATTCCACTGTCAATAGGTGCAATCCTTTTGGGATTCGGGGCACGGTTGGCAAATGGATGTACTGCTGGACATTGCATCATGGGTGTTTCACTTGGAGCGAAGAGCAGTATCGCAGCAACGCTGGGTTTTTTCGCAGGAGGTCTAATCTCTGTACATATCGTTAATCAATTAATCTTTCAGTTATGAGACAATTAATTCTTTTAGGTTTTGGATTCGCTTTTGGATTGATCCTGATCCTTTCAGGAGCTACTTCATGGCAAGTGATTAATGAGATGTTCAGATTTCAGTCATTTCAGATGTACGGTATTATTAGCACGGCAATTCTAACAGTAGTAACGGGACTCCTTCTTTTTAAAAGGCTCAGGGCGAAGGATGCAAATCAATTGAGTCTCAACCTAGATCGAAAACCATTGAACTTTTCTAAAAATGCTTTGGGAGGCCTCACCTTTGGACTGGGCTGGGGAATAACCGGTGCATGTACTGCACCACTTTTTTT
>JBMSGX010000100.1:0-7961 GCA_049416285.1 Crocinitomicaceae bacterium
TTGAGGTGTCCGCCGGATGATCAAAAGATCGAATCACTTTCCGGAGGAGAAAAAAGAAGGGTGGCATTGACACGTCTTCTCTTGAAGAATCCTGACATTCTACTTTTGGATGAGCCTACCAACCACTTGGATGCGGAATCAATTGATTGGTTAGAGCAACACTTGCAGCAGTACAAAGGAACAGTGATCGCTGTGACACACGACCGTTATTTCCTAGACAATGTAGCAGGTTGGATACTCGAATTGGATAGAGGTGAAGGCATTCCTTGGAAAGGGAATTACACGTCTTGGTTGGAGCAAAAATCTAAACGATTGAAAGAGGAAGAGAAGTCGGAGTCGAAAAGACAAAAGATGCTGAGTCGAGAGTTGGAATGGGTGCGAATGAATCCGAAAGGAAGACATGCTAAGAATAAGGCACGTATTACGAATTATGAGAAGATGCTTTCGGAAGATGTAAAAACGAAGGAAGCGAAGTTGGAGATCCCGATTCCCAACGGTCCTCGTCTTGGAACAAATGTGATCGAAGCGAAGCATGTAGCTAAGTCATTCGGTGACAAATTGTTGTATGATGATCTAAACTTTAATTTACCTCCTGCAGGAATTGTTGGGATTATTGGGCCGAATGGTGCTGGTAAGACAACGATATTTAAAATGATCATGGATGAGCTTCAGCCTGATTCAGGTGAGTTTGTCGTTGGAGACACTGTGAAGCTGGGGTATGTTGACCAGAATCATAAGGATATACATCCGGATAAAACAGTGTTTGAGGTAGTTTCAGATGGGATGGAGTATGTAGAGATCGGAAATCAGAAGATCAATGCGCGTGCTTACCTGTCGAAATTTAATTTCAATGGTTCCGATCAAAACAAGAAAGTAGGGGTATTGTCCGGCGGTGAAAGAAACAGGCTTCACTTGGCGATGACTTTAAAAATTGAAGCCAATGTATTATTGTTGGATGAACCTACTAATGATATTGATGTGAACACTTTACGTGCATTGGAAGAGGGTATTGAAAGCTTCGCAGGGTGTGCAGTAGTCATTTCGCACGACCGATGGTTCCTTGATAGGATCTGTACGCATATCCTTGCTTTTGAGGGGGATTCAAATGTGTATTGGTTCGAGGGTTCTTATTCGGACTATGAAGAAAATCGTAAGAAACGCCTAGGTGACGTAGGGCCAAAAAGAATTAAATACAGAAAATTGATCAAAGATTAATATGATAGAGCAACTTGACCCAAAAGGACTTTGGAGTAACTTTTCAAAGTTAAATGCGGTACCTAGGCCTTCGAAAAAAGAGGAGCGCGTTATTCAATTCATGATGGATTTCGGTAAGTCGTTAGGACTGGAAACTTTAAAAGATGCAATTGGGAACGTTATCATAAAGAAGCCAGCCAGCCCAGGAATGGAGAATGCGAAAACTGTGATCATGCAGTCACATCTGGACATGGTGCATCAAAAAAACAACGATACAGAATTCGATTTCTTAAATCAGGGGATTGAAATGGTTATCGAGAATGATTGGGTAAAGGCAAAGGGGACGACATTAGGTGCTGATAATGGAATCGGTGTTGCAGCTATCATGGCGGTATTAGAGTCTGAAGATATAGTCCACCCTGCAATAGAGGCGCTTTTCACAATTGATGAAGAAACTGGAATGACCGGAGCGATGGAGCTTGACGGCTCATTGTTAAAAGGTGAGATCTTGTTGAATCTTGATACGGAAGATGATGATGAGCTTTCGATTGGCTGTGCTGGCGGGATTGATACAAATACTTCTGTTCAACTTCAAACCGAAGGTCTAAAGCCTGGCTCATCTCTCATTAAAATTGAGATCAAAGGATTGCTTGGAGGTCACTCGGGGATGGATATCGACAAGGGTAGAGGTAATGCAAACAAGCTTATGAATCGATTGTTGTTCGAATTGAGCTTAATAACAGATTATCAATTGATCAGCATAGATGGTGGTAGTTTGCGAAACGCTATCCCAAGAGAATCAATCGCAGAAATAGCGGTGAGTGATGTTTCTGAGCTCAAGTTTCACTTTGATAAAATCGCAACGGAGATTAGGACTGAGTTTAAAGCCGTTGAGCCGGGGATGGTTATGCAGATGGATATTATAGCGAATTCTGCAGTGAACGCCTTGGCTCAGGAAGAAAGAGATAGGTTGATTCATGCTGTTTATAGTGTACATAATGGCGTGTTCCGAATGAGTCCTGATATCGAAGGATTGGTGGAGGCTTCTTCGAGTTTAGCACGTGTTATATTGAAAGATGGTTCATTTGAGACGCAATCATTGCAAAGAAGTAGTGTTGAATCTTCAAAAAGAGATGTAGCAAATACTATTGCTGCCCCTTTTAGAGCTTTGGGAGCAGAAGTGGTACAGAATGGAGACTACCCTGGATGGCAGCCAAATCCAGATTCTGAGATCCTTCAGTTGATGGAAAGCTTGTATCGCGATAAATTCAACGAAGAACCAAATGTAAAGGCATGTCACGCCGGATTGGAATGTGGGATCCTTTTAAAACATCTTCCGGGGGTTGATATGATCTCCTTTGGGCCTAACATTCGGGCAGCGCATTCACCTGATGAAAAGGTGCAAATATCATCCGTTCAGAAGTTTTGGGATTATTTGATGGATGTGTTGCAGAAAATCCCTGCATAATCAATGCAGCAGCATCAGCTTGTTAAACTAGCCAATACCAGAATGCCTTACGGAAAGTATAAGGGCAAGTATTTAGTGCATTTGCCCGAACCGTATTTAGTGTGGTATCGCTCAAAAGGGTTTCCAAAAGGAAGGCTAGGGGAGCAATTAAGCTTGATGTTAGAGATCAAAATTAATGGTTTAGAGCATTTAATTTATCCTTTGATTGAAAATAATTAACAAAAGCAAATTGAAACATATCTTATTGATATATAGCACTTTAATTAATTTAATCTGACTCAGCAATTCAACTATTTTTTATACATAAGTAAATTTTTTCTCGATTTTTTGAAACCATCTATACATGTTGGCGTAAAGTGTTGTGTAATTAAACATTGAAGCAATGCAACTAACAACAACAAATATGATGATGAATAGAGTAAAGAATGCAAAGATCAAGTTGTCACAGCACAGAGATCTAGGAAATAGAAGTTCTTTAAGTGTGTACGAGGTAGCGCGCTTAATGGACACAATAAAATTTGGAGAGAAAGCTGAAGGGAATGCACAAGATTCAATTTTCTTCTCTTTGAATTAGGTTTAGTTTAAATAAGAGTAAGTTTTTGGGCCAGTCCATTTTTTTGGGCTGGTTTTTTTGTTTCATATGTTAATTATATATTTACAATTGTAATGTATAATTTTATTACAAATGTTAATTCAAGATAGAATACGTCTAATACTCAAAGCGAATCAATTGACTTCATCTGAATTTGCTGACAGGGTAGGTGTAAACAGGGCTTCTTTAAGTCATGTGTTGAGTGGTAGGAATAAGCCGAGTCATGACTTTCTTTCTAAGATAATTAGTGAGTTCCCAAACGTGAATGCGTCATGGTTAGTTACCGGTGAGACAAGGGATGGCGGTTTTAAGGGTGATCAAGGAGGAGTGCAGAAGGATGCGGTTATAAAACAGAACACCGAGAAAGCCAATGCGGATTCAAAAGCAATCGTTAAGATCATTCATTACTACGCGGACGGAACCTTTGATACGTTTCTTCCTAATGCTTAATTACTCCAGATCCAATTAAGGCACCGGAATCATCGTAAAGCGCTATAAACTGCCCCGGTGTTATTCCTCGTTGCGCAGTATCAAATAGAAAGTATAAGCCATCTTCCTTCACAAAAACAGTGCATTTTTGCAAGGGTTGTCGATAACGTATTCTACAATCGACATGAAGCTTATGCAAACTCTCAATATCTCTGTTGGCAGAAATGAAATGCCAGTCTGATTTATCCACTTTCAGTGCGTACCTGTTCAATCCTGGATGCTCATCCTTTTGTCCAGTATAAATTGTGTTGGATTCGACATCTGTACCTATGACAAAAGAAGGGAAGGGTCTTCCTCCAATATGCAGCCCTTTGCGCTGTCCTATCGTGTAGAAATGAGCTCCTTGGTGTTCAGCTACTTTCGTTCCTAATTCCTTCATATAGGTGAAAGGTTTAGCGAGATCTTCAATGTTCGATTCGTTTCTTTCTAGCTTATGGTAATTTTCAAATATATCGAGGTCTTCAGGGATTTCAATGATATCTCCGTTATTGACTGTCAATTGCTGTTGCAAGAACTCAGGTAAACTGATCTTTCCAACAAAACAAAGTCCTTGTGAGTCCTTCTTATCAGCTGTATGGATTCCTGCTTCTTCCGCTATCTGACGCACTTCAGGCTTCAATAGGTCTCCAATAGGGAAGAGTGCTTTCGAAAGCTGCTCCTGCGAAATTTGACAAAGGAAGTATGACTGATCCTTGTTTGGATCCTTTCCTGAAATAAGATCAAACGTACCATCTTCATTCTCCCGCTTTCTACAATAATGCCCTGTTGCTACATAATCAGCACCCAATTCCATTGCGGCGTCTAAGAATGCGTCGAACTTTATCTCTCTGTTACAAAGTACATCAGGATTCGGTGTTCTCCCGGCTTCATATTCTGAGAACATGTAATCAACGATCCTTTCTTTGTATTGCTCACTTAGGTCGATAACCTGAAAAGGGATTCCAAGATGTTGCGCTACCAGTAGAGCATCGTTGGAGTCATCTATCCAAGGGCAATCATCGGATAGCGTCACTGTTTCATCGTGCCAGTTGCGCATAAACATGCCAATCACCTCATAACCTTGTTCTTTTAGCAAGTATGCAGTAACACTGGAGTCAACTCCACCAGATAGCCCGACGACAACACGTTTCATAGTGCAAAAATACAACTTATTTGAACGCTTACACTTGGTTACATATGTTAATCATTGCAATCTATAAAAGTTACAATTGTAAATTAACATTTGTTATAAATATCTAAAGAAAATTATGGTCCTAAATTTGTAATTTGGAAGTCATGATTAAACATGTCCTTTTTGTCTCGTCTATTCTAGCTTCTGGATGCATAAATGCGCAGGATTGTGAAAATGTATTGTTCTCAGGGCGCGTAACCGATTCTTTGCGACCGCAGAACTTCTATAATCTCATGGTAGTGAATATGTCTTCAGGTAGAGGTGTTTTCGGTCAGCCGGATGGAAAGTTCAGTGTTTATGCGAATGAGGGTGATACATTGATCCTTTCGGTTCGCGATTATCCGAAGATCTACACAACAATTGTCGCGGACTCTAATTGTCAGTTCAAAGGAGTGTTTTATCTCGAACCAAAGGTTCAAGAGTTAGAGGCTGTTGAAGTTAGGCCATTGAAATCACTTGAGCAGATCAAAGAAGAGCGTGCTTCACTTGCTATGAGAGAAACGAGAATGGTTACCGGGATAGATGTTCTTCAAAGTCCAATTACAGCACTCTATCAGCGTTTCTCTAAACTTGAGCGTTCTAAACGTTGGGTGGCAGAGCAAGAGTACCAGGATGATCAGAAACGAATCTTGAAGGAGTTACTTAGAAATTATGTTGCCTACGACATTATTGAGTTAACAGATGAAGAATTTGAAGAGTTCATTGAGTTTTTGAACATGGATGACCACTTCTTAAAAACGGCTTCAGAAATGGAGTTGATCACGTTTGTTAAAGATAAGTACGAACACTACAAGCGACTTAAATAAAAAAGCACGACCGAAGCCGTGCTTTTCTGATTCTGTCAATTCTATTTTATTGCTTATCCTCAAGCTCTTTAACGCGCTTATCTCTTTGCATAGGATTTTCTCTGGATCTTTTTTGCTGGAACAATTCAAAGCGAGAATTTTGTTTCTCGTGAGGCCAGCTATTATTACCAAGGTCTGTATCAGCTGTCTCAAGGAATGGGTCCAGGCGAACGGATTCAACTTCCTTATCCAAGATAAACACCTTAGATACTTTGTCTTCGTGTCTTCTCCAGATTTCGGCAGGAATACGAACAACTTCTTTAGTTCCGTCAACGTAGTTGAACTGAAGGATCAGTGGCATAACAAGTCCACCCACATTTGAGAAATTCAGCTCGTAGAACCATTTTCCTGAATTCAATAGCTTCAATTGATCATCTGTAAGACTCGTCTTAAATTCTTCATAGTCTCTGCGGTGCAATGCGTCAACCTTGTATACGTCACGCTTCGCGTAGAAGTCATCAATGTTATCATCACGCTCATTTACAGTTTCCTTAATGTCCGTTTTGTTGCGTGGTACTCCAATGTGAACATCTGCATTTTCGTCTCTTTCCTTTTTGTAGGCCATTTCAACGTCAGGATTCATTGTGTTCATCTGGAATACGTTTACTTCGTCCAGTGAAATATCAACGTGATCAGTAGTGAAGAACCATCCTCTCCAGAACCAATCTAAGTCAACTGCTGAAGCATCCTCCATCGTTCTAAAGAAATCTGCTGGTGTTGGATGTTTGAAAGCCCATCTTTCACAGTATGTTTTAAATGCATGGTCAAATAACTCACGTCCCATTACAGTCTCACGAAGAATGTTAAGAGCTGTTGCCGGCTTTCCGTATGCGTTGTTTCCGAATTGCCAGATCGACTCAGAGTTGGTCATAATAGGAGAGATGCGGCTTTTATCTCCACCCATGTATTTCGTGATCATATGCGCAGGTCCTCGACTTGAAGGGTATCCGCGTTCCCACTCCTGCTCTGTAAGGTATTGAACAAATGTGTTCAATCCTTCATCCATCCAAGTCCATTGTCTTTCATCAGAGTTGATGATCATAGGAAAGAAGTTGTGTCCAACTTCATGGATAATAACTCCCCACATTCCATACTTTGTTCTTTCTGAATAAGTGCCGTCTGCTTCAGGTCTTCCGCCATTGAAACAGATCATTGGATACTCCATTCCGATCCATTTACTGTGCACCGAAATAGCAACGGGGTAAGGGTAATCGATCGTATATTTAGAGTATGTTTTCAAGGTGTGAGCGACTAGTTTTGTTGAGTAGCGCTCCCATAACGGATTTCCTTCTTTCGGGTAGTAAGACATTGCAAGGATGTTCTTTCCTCCAATTGTGACGTTCTGTGCATCCCACATGAATTTTCTAGAAGATGCAAATGCGAAGTCTCTTACGTTCGTAGCTTTAAACACCCACGTTTTCAACCCTTTCTCTTTCGTTTTTTCACTTTCTTCTGCTTCTTCCTGTGTTACAATTAGTACCGGCTCGTCAGAAGTGGCAGCCTTCTTCATTCTATTTCTTTGCTCTGAACTCAAGACGCTTGATGCGTTTTGTAGCTCTCCTGTAGAACCGACAATGTGATCAGAAGGAACAGTGATCTCAACTTCATAATCTCCAAACGGAAGCGTGAATTCTCCCCGGCCCAAGAATTGCTTGTTTTGCCATCCTTCAACATCGTTATAAACGCACATTCTTGGGAACCACTGAGCAATTGTGTAAAGATAGTTGTCATCTTCTTCGAAATATTCGTATCCTGAACGTCCTCCAATCTTCATTCTATCATTTATGTTGTACCACCATTTGATGTTGAATGAAACGGATGTTCCAGCCTTTAAAGGCTTTTCAAGGTCGATACGCATCATAGTCTTATTGATGAAGTACGACATTTTTCTTCCCGATGTACTTGTTACGCCTTCGATCTTAAATCCACCGTCAAAATAGAACAGTTTCTTCTCAACATCTCCGATAGATCTGAAATCTTCCATCTTATCTATAGAGATCAATTTAGAGTCTGAGTTATCAGCTCTGACATTCTGATCTAATTGGATCCATAGGTATTCTAGGTTGTCAGGAGAGTTGTTAGTATATGTGATCGTTTCTTCACCAGTGATCTTTTGCTGTGAATCGTCAAGCGCTACCTTGATCTTATAGTCTGCTTTTTGCTGGTAGTATCCATGTCCTGGTGCTCCAGCCGCATTTCTGT
>JBMSGX010000101.1:0-7916 GCA_049416285.1 Crocinitomicaceae bacterium
TTCCACTTGGTGACATATAAGAATCACAAGCTGTTTCTTCAATCGCATCGAATGTGTCACACCCTGAAACGAAGTACTGATTTGTATTCGTTGCACATGGCGTTGCAGTAGTTGGAACATTCCAAGTAAAGTCTGCATACGTATTTCCAACACCCACTAATTGAAGTGATTCTCCGATCTGTGTTCCTCCATCCTCAGCTACACCAATATCAGTAGATGTCATACCAAGAGCAGGACCATCCGTTGCTGTCATTACTCCTTCGTATGAAAGAAATTGAACGTTAGCTGCACCATCATCTAAGGATAGTCCGTCTGGAAAACCATTTTGAATTCCTGTTATTGAAAAACACAACGTTCCAAATCCTGAACCTTCATCTGGGATAACCCCAGAAAGTACAACAGAATTGTAAACTGCACCGCCGTTACCGTTGTACAGGGAGATCGTGTATCCCGTTAAATCCGTTCCAGCCGGCCCCGCAACTTCTACGCCTTCGCCTACATCCGTTCCGGCGTTGTCGTAGTGGATTTCATTGATAAAAATATCGACACCTACCTGCGCTGAAGCAGCTATAAAGAATGCCGAAAATAATAAGGTTGTAATGATTCCTTTCATATTCGTTTTAATTGTTAATCACTGCAAAAATATGAAAGAAACGATGAGGAAATATCAAATCGATATCATGGAATTGTTAACAAAGAAAAAAGCCCTCATTAAGAGGGCTCCGGTGTAAATAAACCTATGATTAGTGCATCTGTTCCTCCTCCTTATTTTCTTCAGGTGGGAACAGCTTTTCGCTGTCTTCAAAACCTTGTCTTCTGTCAAGGAGATCTTCCAACTGCGAGATAGTAATTCCTTTTGCGATGATCTTCTTATCCTTATCAAGTACGAATACTTTTGGCGTTGCGAAGATGTCGTACGTTTGCTGATAGTTCAATGATTCCAACGTTGTATACTTTGGTACAAACTGACGGGCATCTTTCATCGCTTGTTCATACAACTTGTCCGTCATTGCAACATTGATGAAGTGCATTTCATGTTTATGAATAAATTTTTTCCATTTTTCGAAATCTTCACCCACCGCTTTTCCAACGGCAAAGATCTCAATGTCACGCTCTTTAAATTTCTTATCGTACAGCGTTGCCAATTTTGGTGTTACCTTTTTGCAGTGCCCACATTCCGGATCCCAGAAATATAGTATCGTGTATTCATTAGGCAGACTGTAGAAGTCTTTCCATTTTGTATCTGTTGTATCGCGTAGACTGATATTGGGTGGAACTGCTCCCATTACAAGGTTGTAATTTGTCTTAACCTTATCACAAAGCTTATTCAAGCTTTCTTCTTTCATCCAAAAGGCAGGAGATTCACCGTTTTCATCCTTGCTACAATAGTATTTATCTCCCATGTAAACGAACACTTTGTCCATTCCCATGATCTTGCTTTTCTCGTAAGTACTCGTGATCCAAGAAACTGTGTACTGGAACATGTCTGTACCTCTCGGGATCCTGTCGCAAAGATCGTATCCATAGTGGATCACTGTATCCCAGTGCTGCAACATATAACGCTTGCTAAAGTATGCTTCCAGTTTGTTATGGAACACCGGAGTTCTCACTAATCTGTCATCACTGAAATCTAAATGATCCCAATAGTGGGCTTTGAAATATTTATACTGGAATGCAGAGTCAATGATATTTCCTTCTTCATCACGCGGTGATTCAGGGATCTCAACATCCATTGAAAGGTGAACCACTTTTGCAACTAACTTCCCTTTGTTATTCTTGACAAGATCCTCCTGGTATTTTTTTACACCCTTTGAAATCTCATCGATCTGTTCGTTCATTGCTTTATACTCATCACTTCCTTCTTCGAGGTCGTTTCTCTTTTCGATCAGTGCATTTGCTCTTTTCGACTCAGAGCTCATAAAGCGCATGTAATTCAAGAAGATCTTGTTTTCTTCAGACGCTTTCACTTTTGCATTGTCCATTAGTTCTGGTAAACGCGTTTCGATCTGAACGTCCTGTCCGTCGTAAATGAACTCCAGTAATTTCTGTCCAGGCAGCATCAATGCAAGGATTCCCTGCTTTTGTTTTGAACCATCAAATGTCACAGATCCGTTTTTGATCTCGGCAGTGTCTGCGTAGTACAGTCCCTTACCAAAGTAACGCACAAGGTGAACTGTGTCGTCCGCTTGTCCGATCACCTTAAATTTCAGGGATTGGCCGAAGGATGTTCCCGTAAGTAAAAGGGCAAAAACAAAAAGTAAAATTCTCATAGGTCGTTTTATTTCAATTAAAAATAATCTCTTCCGTCGTCAAAATTAAATCACGAGATCGGATTAACATTTCTTTAACGTCTAATATTCGTCAAAGATGCCTTTTTTGGCAGAGAAAAAACTGGATAATGCAAATAGTGCATAAGCCAGGAATAAAGCACCAATACTTATCCATGTTATTCCCGTATCAATATATAACCCCCCAGTTTCAAACATGTTGTCTAGTGCAAGCTTGAATGGGATGAAAGCCAATAGCCCAAGCATTGCAATTATACCAAAGATCTTCACGAAGTAAATAAAGAACTGATTCACGATCAATTTTGGGCTGTATCCGATGCGCAGTAAAGTTCTTACTTCGTAAGCGTTTTTTGTCATTAACAGTTGCATATACTGAATCAATACTAATCCAGAGACAAAAACGGCGATCACTGATATTCCCAGAACCACCATGATCAAGGTTCCTACAACACTTTTTAGTCTGGCGATCACAACTTGTGATTTTTTAGATTCAAGTCCTTTTTTATTCAGCAATTCCTCCAGTAGACCAAATTCACTTTCGTTACCGGAGATCATTACCTGAGTTATCTTCAGCTCATCATCTTCAGCAAAATTCACATTGCCATAATTCATGAATGCTTCAGGAACGAGAACTGCGGACACTTCATTTGTAAATCCAATGATCCTTGCTTGAAATTCTTTGCGTTCAGCTCCTTTCGAAATGCGGAATTTGAACTTCACTTTTAATGCTACTTCTTCAGATACCTGCGGAATATCACTGGCACTCATAAAGGTATTCAGCATAACTAAGATATCACGTGGCATAATGATAGGCACAAATTCATCCGCTTCTTTCCAATCCCATTTTGAGGTATTCACATCCAGAAAACTGCTATCAACAGTTTGAATGAATGCATCCGTTTTAAATTCCGGAACCAACGGGTCATCCGTCTGGAACCACACCTTAAAATTGTTAGAAACAACAGGTTTTACATCATTGATGAACGGATATTCTTTCAGTTTTTCGATCTCTCGAGGACTAAAGTCCGTTTTAGTGAGGCCGAGTGAGCTTGAGCTCGTCACTTTTTTCTGAACGATAATTGTATTTGGTCCGAGAATCTCCGTCCCTTTCCCAAATTCGTTTACCTTAATGAGGTAGTGGATAGAAGTCACGAGGAAAGTGATTCCCATGAAAGCACCGATCATCGCTATGATCAACTGCTTCTTATCCTGATTTTTAAATAACAGTTTCTTAAGCATAATCACAGTTTTAATTCTTGATCGTACATATATCCATGACTGTCGCCAAGTGTGGTCAATACAAATCCTGCTCCCTGCTCAGTAGTTCTGTTGTTTATCAGTTCTAAGCATTTTGAAGCATTCTCCTTATCTAAGTGAGAGAAAGGCTCATCCATGATCAGCCACTCGTAAGGTTGGCTTAATGCACGAATGATCGCAACACGCTGTTGTTGACCCATTGAAAGCAGTCCACATTCCTGATCCCATTTGTTTCCAATTCCTAACAGCTCTAACATTTCTCTGAGTTTATCCTCCGAGAAAGTGTTTGTCAATTCATTCTTGATGAGTAGATTTTCACCTACAGTGAGTTTTGGAAATAATTGCAGATCCTGAAAAACAACGGAGATAACGGATGTGCGAATGCGCGTCCAATCGGCAGGCGTAAAATTCTTAATTTCCTGATCATCATACATTACTTTACCATTATAGTCTGACCTGAGTCCAAGCGTTGTTAACGTGAAAGTTGATTTACCTTTTCCACTCGACGCATTCAAGAGTATCTTTTTACCTTCTTCAAGGAGTACGTGATTTCCCCAAATACTGTCCGAACTGTGCTCGATCGAGCTTAGCGGATGAGGCATTACGTTGTCAAGGATGATATTCATAGGTTTTGCTTTGTAACAAGGAATTCAATAATCATACCATTTACGCTTTTCCTTGATCTTGAGATCCTTCGAGTTTTTGAAGGATACTATTCAACATTTTGGCTGGTTCACTGAATGGAATCCAGGTGGCATTTTCATACCTGCGAAACCAAGTCAACTGACGTTTTGCATAACGACGCGTGTTTCTTTTTATCAAGTCAATTGCTTCTTGAAGATCGTATTTACCGTCGAAATGATCGAAGAGTTCCTGGTAACCAACCGTCCTTAATGTTGTGAGGCCGCGAAGGTGCTCAACAGATCTTGCCTCATCGATCAATCCGTTTTGAACCATCAGGTCGACACGTAAATTGATTCGCTTATAGAGTTTCTCACGCTCATGATCTATGATAAAGAATTCACATTTAAATGGACGACTGTTGCCATTTGTTTTGCGTAACTCTGAGTATTTATTTCCAGTAATTCGAATGGCTTCCAAGGCTCTTATGACACGTCTAGAGTTGTGAATGTCACATTCTGCGAAATGTTCAGGGTCAAGCTCCTTGAGTTCCCTTTGAAGATGTTCAAGACCGTATTTATCAAGTTCTTCGTTGAGCTGATCTCTAACTTCTTTGTCTGTTGGTATGTTATCTAGTCCGAAGCAAAGTGCATCAATGAACAGTCCTGACCCACCTGTTAGGATTACATCATTGTGGGTTTCAAATTCCTTTTCCAAAAGGGGGAAGGCTTCCTTTTCAAATTGAGCAGCGGAGAGTTCATCGGTCAAAGAATGCGAGTCAATGAAATAATGCTTCACACCATTCATTTCTTCCTTCGTTGGCTTGGCGGTACCAATCTCAAGTTCTTTGTAAAACTGACGAGAATCTGCTGAGAAAATTACTGTGTTCAATGCTTTCGCCAATGAAATGCTCAGCGATGTTTTTCCGCTCGCTGTGGGGCCCGTTATGACAATGAGTCGCTTGATCTTTTTGATTGTAAAATTAGCAATCTATCACTTATAGGTTTGCTTCCACTGCTCATATCTTTCAACTACTTTCTCAACGTATCTAAAGGTATTCGTGCCTCTGGTAAAACCACAGCGAACCACCTCGTCCTGATAATAGCGTTGCTTTGAAAGGTTCAAAAGCATTTTACCAACATTATCATCCCATTTCTTGGGGTCTAATTTGAATTTCTCGGCGAGCTTTTGGGCATCTTCAATATGACATCTTCCTGCATTATAGGATGCCAGTGTGAACTTTAAACGTTGTATTTCATCAGGAATATCGCTCCAGCGTGCCATGTCAGCTTTGATCTTTTTTGCTCCACCAAGGATCTGTATCTCAACTGGTGAATCAGGATAAACACCATACGTAGGCCCTGTGCTTGGCATGAACTGCATAATTCCATACGCACCACCGAATGAGACAAGGCCCGGGTTGAATTTTGTTTCCTGATAACAAACTGCGGCCGTTAGCCTCCAGTCAATACCTGTCTTCTTCTCAGCATCTTTAAAGTAATTGTCGAATTTGGAAATGTTTCTCCCATTCAGACTGCTGTAATCTGAGAAAGCACTGTTAGTGTACTGCGGTTTTTCGAAGTACTTGCGATAAATATATCTGTACTTTGGTGTCTTTTTAAATTCTGCAAGCCACTGATTTAATCTCGACTTTAAGAGGTGACTGCTTTTGCGCATACCAAATGCGATCTTTTGATTAACCGAAAGAGCTAGATCAACATCAAGATTGTCGTAGAAGCGTGAGTTGACAATGGCGATATTCTCTTCGGTAATTGTATAGTCAATAATTCCCTCGGAAACCATTTCGATCATTTCTTCTCCACCAATTGTTCCGGGCTCTCCCTGTATGTGTATGGTGTCGCCAATTTCTTCTTGCATATGCATTAAGCGTTGATAATAGCTACTGTTTTGCCATACATGGACATCCTGTTTTGCCAATTGAAGAGGATTAGTCAGAATTTCTTTTTTCCAATCTTTCTCCTTACGCTTCATCCAATTTTTGGGTTTACGCTGAACCAGTACCTGATGTGTTTCTAAGAAGGGAACTGAAAAGTCGATCACCTTATTTCGTTCTCTTGTGATCGTGTAGTTACATGCAATGATATCGCCTTCATTCTTATTGAGCATTGGGATAAGGCTATCCAGGTTATTCACCATTTTGATCTCAAGCTGAACTCCCAGATCCTCTGCGAAGAGACGCAGAAGCTCGTATTCAAATCCCATTTTCTTTCCTCTGTAAATGAAGTAGGTTGTTGAGCTGTTTTCTGCCAATATTGTAAGTTTCTTCTTCTCGATGATCTCGGGTAGATCGACCACTTTTCCATTGCGTTTATTGCCGTTTCCGTCATCATCGTGCTCCATTATACAGCCCGTGATGAGAACAGAAAGGAAAATGATCAGTGTTGAACTTAGTAGTACTCTCATTACAGATGTAAGATACTTCTTTTTACTGAAATCAATGATTGACCAATCCGAAGTGCTTTTGAGCATCGGACATATAAAGACGAAAAGCATTGATGATTTCATTCTCCAGCTCGAGGTATACATCGGGAGCTTGGTACAATAAGTTTTCAAAAGGAATTCTAGCTGATAATCGCTGACAGACCATCGTAAGACCATCAAAATCGTGGTACTGATTGATCCACCTTCCCGGTATCATTTTGGAAAGCAGAAAATTAAAATCATCACTAAAGAATTCTTTTTCTTGCGGCGCCGTTTGATAAAACTCTGTCAGGTAGTCTTCCAAGGGCTTGTAATGGTAATCTGTCCAGAATTTCGCCAACAAATGATCAAAATAAAGGTCTACCGCGATCCCTGATATTTTGGGTAGAGAAGGGTAGAGCTTATGCAGCAATTCTATCACAACTGGGTGATGGTCGATATAGTCATCGATCTCTCTGTGCAGCCTTAAGCCTTTTTGAACTTTGTCCGGAAACCTGGAAAGGTCACTTCCCTTTACGTAATCTCCGAATAGATTGTAATACATCAGTTCGAAGTCATTATTGGAAAAGTATAAATGACCCAGGAAGTTCATGAACTAAATATCATCAATTTATTGGTCAAAAAAAAAGTCCCTTGCGGGACTTTAAATTAATATTCGTCTTCATTGAAAAGGAAGTCTTCTCTAGAAGGATAATCTGGCCAGATATCTTCGATACTCTCGTAAACCTCTCCTTCGTCTTCCAGGGCCTGCAGATTCTCAACCACTTCCAATGGAGCACCTGTTCTAATCGCAAAATCTATCAACTCGTCCTTCGCCGCTGGCCAAGGTGCATCTTCAAGATATGATGCTAATTCTAAAGTCCAGTACATAACCCTTCAGTTTATTATAGTTTGTGAGCCGCAAAAGTAAATTTAATTTGAAAATATCCAAATAAATCGCCCATTTCTTTCTGGGGTAATGCTGAATTTAATATTACTAGTCCATTCTTGGCTTCCAAGGAGTCTCTTTAACTTCTAAGTCAAGTGTGATCTTTCTACCTAAAACGAAAAGGTAATCACTTAGACGGTTCAGGTATTTCAAGCTTAATTCGGGAATTTCGCCATGATTGGACAAGGCAACAACCTGTCGTTCCGCTCGGCGACATACTGTGCGGCAAATATGAGCTGCAGAAACAGCCTGATGTCCACCAGGTAAAACAAAAGAACGCATTGGTTCCAATTCCTGATCCATCTCGTCGATCCATTGCTCCAATAGGGAAATGTCTTCTACTTTTAAAAGTGGAAGTTCCATTTTAACTCCTGGTTCCG
>JBMSGX010000102.1:0-7894 GCA_049416285.1 Crocinitomicaceae bacterium
GTTTGAGTCACAGCACGATTCAAAAGAATTGAAAAGTGGTTTGGTAATTAACTGGAGGTCGAAGTCCGATGGACCGGTGATAAAGCGCGGGGATGTGGTGAACATCAATTATGAGGTTCGATTGAAAGATAGCACACTGGTTGAGTCAAATAAAAAACTTGGTTTGAAAACTTATCCTTTCATGGTTGGTTTCGGGCTTCAAACGGATGGTTGGGACCTGGCATTGACCAATTTGAATGTGGGAGATTCTGTTGAGATTTTAATTCCTGCTGTGCTGGGAAGAGGTGAAAAAGGATATAAAGAGCGCGATAAGTATACTGGAGAGATCAAAGAGATCATACCGCCAAATGCTGATTTGATTTTAATCTTGAAAGCTGAAAGTCTTGAAAAGCCTTTACGCGAGATAGATGGCAATAAGGTTTGGTTACTATTAGAGAATAAGAATAATTCAACAAAGTTTGATGAAGGAAAGACGATAGACTTTCATTGCATGGTGTCATCCCCAACGAACCCTATGTACGTTAACACATTCAGAAATAAACCTCCGTTTTCACTCAAATTAGAGGATAGTGGTGTGGTGCCTGGGTTGAAAAAAGCCTTAATCGGATCGAAGGAGGGGGATCGATTGTACATATTCGTGCCTGCAGACCAAGCCTACAAATCAAAGGGCTATCAGGATCTTGTTAAGCCTAACGAACCACTTTTCTACAATGTGATGGTGATGAATGTTAAATAAGACATTATTTCGAAATTAAATAATTTGTATTTTTTGCTCCGCAAAGAAACTAAACCGGAAATTGTGATAAGATCACTGCTTTTATTCATCATTGCACTTACCTGTATTCACGCGAATGCTCAGAAGATCATTGATACGCTCGAGTCTCCGAATGGGCCAATGGTTATTTACGCCGATCGCAGCTGGCAATATTTAGAAGATCTGAATTTTGACGGCGTGATGAACGAGCGTTTATACGAGGAATTAGTACTTGATACAACTGTTGGTTTTCTTCAGTCGTGGAATCACGATATGTGCTATACGTCGGACCTTCAGAATGATCCGGCAAAATTGAAAGATACGATATGGGTGTGCGTTGAAGACAGTACCAGCGATCGTTTTGAAATTCCTTTTGATGGAGTTATTACATCTAGCTTCGGGTGGAGAAAGGGAAGAAATCATAACGGTACAGACATTGACCTAAGTACCGGTGATACGGTTCGTGCTGCATGGTCAGGAAAGATCAGATATGCACAATACAATAACGGAGGATTTGGTAATCTCGTTATTATCAGACATGAGAACGGTTTAGAAACATTTTACGCCCACTTAAGTAAACATCTCGTTGTTCCCAATCAGGAAGTAAAAGCAGGAGAACCTATTGGACTTGGAGGCAACACAGGACACTCGTATGGTTCGCACTTACATTTTGAGGTGAGATTCTATGACATTCCATTGGATCCCGAAAAAGTGATCGATTTCAAAAATAAAGAGGTTAGAGATGAAAATTTATTGGTTCACAAGGGCACATTTGGAAGAGGATACAGTGTGAGGGGCAGTAATTACTCATCTGGTACTACGGCTTCATCCGCTTCCTCATCATCTTCAGGTAAGAAATATTACCGCGTACGGTCTGGGGATACACTTTCGGGAATCGCCAGAAAACATCGTACAACTGTAAGCAGACTGTGTCAATTGAATGGTATCAGACCAACAACAATCCTGCAGATCGGCAGAAACCTACGAGTGAATTAAATCATAAATTAGGTTAAAATGCGTTCTCAATAATCATATAGGGTTTTAATTAGCTAACTTTGCGTCAATGCGACAAATTTCAATCATATTCGTTTTAAGTGCCTACGTCCTTTTGACAGGTTGTTCGGATTATAATAAGGTACTGAAGTCTGATGACTACAAACGTAAGTTTGAGTTAGCGAATGAGTTGTATGATGATGGGAATTATGCGCGTTCGATCGGTTTGTACGAGCAGATCTATCAGAAGACTCCAAAGTCTGGAGAAGGAGAGTTGTCATATTTTAGAATTGGCAAGTCGTATTATTACGAAGGAGATTTTTACATGGCAGGATATTTCCTAGGAATGTTCCCGCAGAGATTTCCAATTAGCCCAAAAGCTGAAGAGTCACTTTTCTTAAGTGCTATGTGCTCCGTAAATAATTCACCAGAATACAACCTAGATCAGCAAGAGACAGAAATAGCTATCAATGATTTACAGCAGTTTATCGATAGATATCCAAACTCTGAACTCGTAGATTCTTGTAACAATATCATTGATAGGTTGCGCTTCAAAATTGAAAGAAAGAGTTTTGAAAATGTTGAATTGTACTCTAGGACTGAGAATTACAGGGCTGCAGTGAGCTCAGCTGTAACGTTCATGGCCGATTATCCTGCTTCTGATTACCTGGAGGAAGCTGAGTATTTATTGGTGAAAAATTCATATTTGTTAGCCATGAACAGTACGGAAGATAAAAAATTAGAGAGAATCGAAGATACTATCGAAAGATATCGTACTTTTGTATCCCATTTTCCAGAGTCGAATAAAAAGCGAGAACTGAAAGGTTTTGCGGATTCAATGATGAAGATGGAGGAAGACCTAAGGTCAGAAAAACAGTAATTAGTAGACTATGAATTTTAAGAACAGCACAGCAGAAAAAACAACGATCACTAGAGATATCGTAGATTTCGAAAACGTAGCAGGTAATGTTTACGAAGCGATTGTTGCTATGTCTAAGCGTTCAAATCAGTTGAATGTGGAGCTCAAGGAAGAATTAACTCAAAAACTTCAAGAGTTTGCCTCAACTACTGATAACTTGGAAGAGATCTTCGAAAATCGTGAGCAGATTGAGATCTCACGTTTCTATGAAAGACTACCAAAGCCGGTTGCTATTGCAATGCAAGAGTACTTGGAAGAAAAAACGTACATCCGTTATCCAGAATTGGATGACAATCATTAATCATGCGAGGTAAACGCATACTTCTGGGTATAACAGGAGGAATTGCGGCGTACAAAATCGCATTTCTAATAAGATCTTTAAAAAAAGCTGGGGCAGAAGTCAAATGTATAATGACTCCTGCCTCTGTTGATTTTATAAGCCCCCTTGTTGTTTCTACACTTTCGGAAAATCCTGTAGGGATCGAGTTCTGGAATAAAGATGATGGTTCCTGGAATAATCATGTGGAATATGGACTTTGGGCTGATGTTTTTGTTATCGCGCCCTTAACAGCCAATACCTTGAGTAAAATGGCAACAGGTGCTTGTGATAACATTTTACTTGCTACATATCTTTCAATGAAATCATCCACGGTGGTGGCACCTGCGATGGATTTGGATATGTACAAGCATCCGACCACGAGAAGAAACCTCGACCTACTTGTAAAAGATGGAGTGGCAATTATTCCTGCAGGAACAGGGGAGTTGGCATCTGGTTTGGTAGGAGAGGGTCGTATGGCTGAACCTGAGGAGATCTTCGATTTTGTGAAATCACATCTTCGAAAAATGGGAAAGCTTGACCTGGAAGGGAAAAAAGTGATCATTACAGCGGGACCTACATATGAACAGATTGATCCGGTCCGCTTCATTGGAAATCATTCATCCGGAAAAATGGGGAATGAGCTTGCTCAGGCTTGTGCGGAAAGAGGAGCCGAAGTGATCTTAGTAATGGGACCTTCGAAGGTTGTTACTGAGCATGATAATATTATACGAATCGATGTAACTTCAGCAGAAGAAATGTTCTCAACAGTGCAGCAGCATTGGTCTTCTAGTAATTTGGGGATTTTCGCCGCAGCTGTAGCAGATTACAGACCAAAGGATATCTCAGGAGAGAAGATCAAAAAGTCAGATGATGAATTATCGATTCAATTGGTTAAGAACCCCGATATTCTTTATTGGACAGGACAGCATAAGAGTGACGGTCAAGTACTTGTAGGGTTTGCACTGGAAACGCAGAACCTGGTTGACAATGCAACTAAAAAACTGGAAAAGAAGAACCTTGATTTCATTGTTATGAATTCACCGCGCGACGAAGGGGCAGCGTTTGGAGTGGATACTAACAAAATTAGTATCTTAGATAAGCACAATAAAATCACCGGATTTGAGTTAAAATCAAAGAAAGAAGTTGCTGAAGATATATTGGATCACATTATAGAAAAGATTAAATGAAAAAGTTGTGGGTAATTCTTGTGTTGATTTTTGCGGGACAACTGGCGTCCGCGCAAGAGTTAAACTGCCAGGTAAGTATCATTACAGATAATAAACTGGAAGTCACAAGTGTTGAGCAGGAGATATTTAAACAATTGGAGCAAACGATCTATGAGCTCATGAATAATACGCAGTGGACCAAGGATAAGTTCACAGTGGAAGAACGTATTAATTGCAGCTTACAGCTTCAGATCTCATCTATTCCTTCACAAGGAACATACTCAGGGTCACTTCAAATACAATCGACAAGACCGGGGTTAAACTCAAACTACAATACGACCGTTTTTAATTTCGCTGATCAAGACGTTACTTTTAAGTTTTCTAGAGGTGCGGTTCTTGCCTATGCTCCGAACCAGTTTCGCGATAATCTAACTTCAATTTTAGCATTTTATGCTTATTTCATTATCGGAATGGACTATGATTCATATTCGCTGAAAGGAGGTACGAAATATTTTACTGAGGCGCAGCAGATCGTATTGAATGCTCAAAATGGTGGCGGTTCTGGTTGGAAATCAAACGAAAGAAACAAAAGAAACCGTTACTGGTTAGTAGATAACATCTTGCATGAGCTTTTCTCCCCACTGCGCGAATGTAATTACGAATATCACAGAAAGGGTATTGATAAGCTGCATGAGGATCAGGTTGCTGGGCGGCAGGCTATCTATGGCGCTTTAAATAAACTCGTAAAGGTTGTAGCAACGCGTCCAAACTCATTAAACTTGCTCAACTTTGTACAGGCAAAGTCCAATGAAATACGCAACCTCTACGAATCTGCAGAAGCGAAAGAAAAGACCGAGATCGTAAGTCTCTTGAAAAGGATAGACCCGGCAAATTCCAGTAAGTACCAAGAGATCCAGGGGTAATGTTAAAGTCGCTCCGAATCGACAACTTCGTTCTGATTGATCGAGTGGAGATCGATCTGCACAGCGGTTTTACAGTCGTAACCGGTGAAACGGGATCGGGAAAATCGATCCTTTTAAATGCATTGAATTTATTGTTGGGGGAGCGCGCTGACTTTTCTGTGATCGGTCCTAAAAAGGATAAAGCGATCGTGGAAGGAGAAATTGACGTGAGTTCTTTCAATTTGAAACAATTCTTTGAAAACAATGATCTTGATTACTTCGAGAAGACGATAGTTCGTAGAGAAATTTACAAGCAGGGAAGGTCAAGAGCATTTATCAATGATACACCAGTTGGGCTTAGTCTGCTGAAAGAGTTTACTTCCGGACTAATTCATATTCACTCGCAGTACAACACACTTGATCTGAAAAGCAAGAACTATCAGCTTTATGTTCTAGATGTCTTGACGGATAATCTTACCCTTCGCAACAAGCATGCGGAGCTATACAGTGAATGGGGCAGAACGAAGAGAGAGCTCGAAATCAAAAGGACAAAGTTCAATGAACTTATTGCTGCTAAAGACTACAATGATTTTCAACTGAATGAATTATTGGAGTTAGATCTGGGTAGAAGAAATTATTCAGAAATAGAGGAGAGGTTGGCAATAGCGAGTAATGCTGAGGATATTCAAGAGTTATACGGAATGATCGTTGACGCTATGGAGAACGAATCCGGAATTGTTGATCAATTATCATCTTTACTTAACAATATTGGGAGAAAGAAGGGTTTTGATAAGTCCCTTCAAACACTCCATGAACGTTTACAATCGGTTAAGATTGAATTACAGGATATCTCTGCGGAGGCACATGATAATGCAGAAGGAGTTGGTATTTCCGAGGAGGATCTGCAATTGTTGTCAGAGCAAATTGACGGGTACAATCGTATTCTATCGAAACATAATCTTCAAACCCAAGAGGATCTAATCAAACTGAAAGAAGATCTTTCCATAGAAGCAGCTTCCACTGATGACTTGCAGAATAGTATTTCACAACTTGAGGAACTATTAAATAAGCAAGAATCGGAACTTAAAGCGATTGGATCAGAACTGAGGACTGTTAGAGAAAGTTCAGCCAGGGCTGTTGAGGAAAGAATGCAGGATAAGTTAGCGATGCTAAAACTCGAGGGTACTACGTTCGAGTTTAAATTGACGGTTTCTGAAAACATACACGAGTTTGGTTCTGACCTGGTAGAGATCTATTTCTCACCGAATAAAGGAACTCTTCCGGTTCCAGTGCACAAAGCGGCAAGTGGAGGAGAGCTTTCAAGGGTAATGCTTGCTTTACAAGAACTCATGAGTCAGAAAGTACAGCTCAAAACCGTGTTGTTCGATGAGATCGACACAGGTGTTTCAGGTGATGTCGCGCAAAGAATTGGTGATGCACTAAGATCTATGGGTGGAAAGATGCAGGTTATTGCGATCACTCACTTACCACAGGTTGCTGCTCGCGGAGAGGATCATTTCAAAGTTGTTAAAAGTGAAATTGAGGGAAGAGTTCAAACTGCAGTTTCTCATTTGGATGACAATGATCGTGTTGAAGAAATTGCTCGCTTGATGAGTGGAGACAAGATCAATGAAGCAGCCTTGGAGAATGCTAAAGCACTGATGGTGTAATGAAATTTAAACTTCCTTTTGATATTCCTTCTTCTGATCTGCAACTAGACGCAAATTCAAGAATTCTGTTTCTTGGGAGTTGTTTTGCAGATAATATTTCTCAAAAAATGGAATACCTCCAATTGAGAGTATTGAATAATCCATTTGGAACAACATTTCATCCGCTTCCTATCGCAACCCAATTACAGGCGTCGATTTATGAGCAAAAGGACGTAAGCGTGCTACGTAGGAAAGATGTATACCTTGACTGGTCATCATCTTCGAAGTGGTCTGCGTCTTCAGAAGAGGAGCTCGTGCAAAAAATTATAGATCAAAGAAAAGCCACAAGGTCCTTTCTTTCAGAAGCCGATGTTCTTGTTGTGTCATTTGGTACGGCCTGGGGATACAGTCACCCAGAACATTTGGATATAGTTGCGAATTGCCATAAGAAACCCAACACTGAGTTCAGAAAAGAATTAACTGAGTTAGATCTGATGTTTGAGCGTTGGAATACGTTGCTTAAAGAATTGGATAAAACTTATCCATCTTTAAGGGTTGTTTTTACTGTCAGCCCCGTTCGCCATGCAAAGGATGGTCTCGTTGAAAATAACAGAAGTAAAGCGAGGTTGATAGAGTTGATTCATCGTCTTTGTGAAAGTTCTTCTGCTCAATATTTTCCGGCGTATGAAATTCTAATTGATGAGCTACGTGATTACCGATTCTATGCAGAGGATCTCGTCCATCCAAACAGTGCAGGGATAGCATATGTTTTCGATGCGTTTGTTGATTTTGCTTACACGGAAAAAGGGAAGTCTCAATTAGCAGAGATCAAATCATTCGTCAACTTTAAAGAACACCGCGTACTTCATGATTTTTCCGAGGAGGAGAAGAAACGTCAAGTTAAATTGAAGTCTTTACAACAGGAAATAGCAACGAAATATCCTTGGATAAAATAAAAAAAGGAGGCCGAAGCCTCCTTTAGGTTTAGTTGTAGTAGTAGAATCTCTTAATTTATCAGAACTGTTAGTCCGCCTTTGTATGAAGGGCTTTCACCTTTCATTGGATTTTCGATAGTTACTTCCCAATGATAAGAAGTTCCGTGTCCAACCTGACGTCCTGTTGACTGATCAACTCCATTCCATGGTTTAGTGCTGTCTTGTGTTTCGTAAACAACATGACCGTCCTGGATAGA
>JBMSGX010000103.1:0-7892 GCA_049416285.1 Crocinitomicaceae bacterium
ACTATGTCCTGGGAACGCAGTGGCTACCAAACGAAGGATTGAGAATAACGGCTGAAGCGTTTTATAAATCCTATTCTAACTACCCAGTGTCTGTACTAAACGGCATCTCACTTGCGAACCAAGGTCAAGAATTTGGTGCTGTTGGAAACGAGGAAGTGGTAAGTTCGGGAGAAGGACAAACCTATGGATTCGAGCTATTTGTTCAGCAAAAACTCGTAAAGAACATCTTCTATGTATTCAGTTACACATATGTTCGATCACTATTCTCGGGGCTTGATGGAGAATTACTTCCATCGGCGTGGGACAGTCAGCATCTTGTATCAACTACCTTTGGATGGAACTTTGGAAAAAACTGGAAACTCGGTCTTAAATACAGATTTGCAGGTGGTGTTCCGTACACACCATTCAATCTTGAAGCATCACAACAAGCTTACGCATTCAGTGGAAATGGGATTTTAGATTTCGACAATGTGAACTCGGTTAGACTTAGATCATTCAATCAACTTGATTTTAGAATAGATAAGATCGTTAACCTGAAGAAGGTATCCTTTGATTTCTACATCGATATACAGAACATCGCCGGATTCAAACAAGAATCCCCACCCTATTACACATTCATGAGAAACGAAGACAATACCGGTTTTGCAACTACGGATGGTGCACCTTTAAAAGCGGACGGTTCAAATGCCATCCCTATCTTGATTACAAATGAAAGTGCTACAGTAACACCAACGATCGGAATCATTTTTGAATTTTAGTTTGAGTGATTAATTAATTTTAGACTTAAAATTTGAGCTAATGTTATTTACAATTCTCTTTCTCATCTTCACCGTAATTGTTGTTCCTATTATCAGTTTCTATCTTGGTACACCTTTGAACGAGTTTCAATGGAATGTTCTTTATGACAGCTCATATATTTTAATTGGAGCCATCACTTACTGTTTTGTCGTAGGCGAAATTTCCCGTAACAATTCACAAGTAGATAAGATTTGGAGTATTATACCGATCGCTTATGTCTGGTATATAGCCTATCGAGGGGGATTCACTCCGAAGATGATCCTCATGGCAAGTCTCGTAACGGTTTGGGGAATCAGGCTAACATACAATTTCGCTCGACGCGGAGCATATACATGGAGATTCTGGGCGGGCGAAGAAGACTATCGTTGGGAAGAACTAAGAAAGCGTCCTGGTTTCAACAATCCTCTCATTTGGGGATTATTTAATTTCTTCTTTATCTCAGCGTATCAGAATACGTTGATCTTCCTATTCACCCTTCCAATCCTAACGCTCTTAGGTGATAACATCGACAATAGTATAGGGATGACAGATATTCTCATATCCCTGCTCATTCTGGCGGCAATAACATTTGAGTACATTGCTGATCAACAACAGTATGATTTTCAAACTGAGAAACACCGACGTATCTATCACAAAGAACCACTAGGTTCATATGCGCATGGATTCGTGCGCACAGGGCTTTGGGGAATTGTGAGGCATCCGAACTACGCAATGGAACAGTCGGTGTGGATCCTCTTCTATTCCTTTAGTGTAGTTGCCACCGGTCAATGGATAAACTGGTCCATCATGGGATGTTTATTGCTGGTTATACTCTTTAAAGGAAGTTCTGATTTTTCAGAAGAAATATCTGAACGCAAGTACCCAGAATACAAGGAGTATCAGCGAACGGTTCCGCGATTTATTCCTTTCACAAAATGGCGAAATTAGAATCCCTATCGCTTCTCCAGAATCTCGTAGGCCTTTTGAATTTCCAAAAATCGTTGCTCAGCAATTTCCTGTTGCTCAATGGACTCCGTTGCGAAGCGATCCGGATGATGCAATTTAACTAACCTTCTATATGCTTTCTTTATCTCATCCATTGAAGCAAATTCCGAAACTCCAAGAATTTTACATGCCAATTGGGTAGCTGATTTACGCGGTTTGGATTCATTAGTTGATCGCGATCTTTCGCGCTTTTGCGTGTAAATCGCAATAATACTGTCAAAATCTTTTGGAGATAGCTCCAGTAAAACATTCATATCCTTCAGCAGACCAATCTCTCGTTTATTCATAGAACCGTCAACGGTGGCTAAACCGGCTAAGAAATACATGATCTGTAAACGCTGACTTCTATGTGGTTGCTTTCTCAATAACCAATAAGAAATTGCTCTGGGTCGAACCGGATTCTTTAAAGACTCGGTGAACGATCGTCCAAAATCGTAATGTGTGTTCGGGAAGTTTTTTGAGAAGTAACTATTCAGATAAAGTATCTTTTCACTGTATGAAGTAATATCCTTTCTGATCATTAGAGCTCCCAGACTGATATAAGCTTCTAATAATGGGTCATGTGGAACACCGTCATCATCTGGATGATCTTGAAATAAGCCCTCATTCCATTCTCGATCATTTCTAATATTTGACCATATTATCAGGCCAAATATCACTCCATAAAACAAAAGCACTTGCAGTATAACCATACTTCAATTTACAATTTATAATGCTCGTCACATTTCCCTTCAAAGCAACTCAAGGCTCATGCAATTTAATCAAATTGAAGATACGGACATGATCATCTCTGGGCCCGTTTAATTGTCTGAAACACTATCTTTACTACATGGATCAAACCACGATATTAGTTCTTATTGGAGCAACGATCGGCTTTTTTATTGGATACAATAAATATCAAGACAAGAAGAGAGCAAGAAGAGAACCAATTAAAGAGTTCCCTTATCAATGGCGCAAAATACTACGGCAGCGTGTACAGTTTTATAATCGCCTTTCAAGTGCTGATAAAACTGAGTTCGAGAGAAAAGTTCATGTCTTTCTTCTTAATGTGCGCATCCGTGGAATGGAAACGGAAGTTACTAATGAGGATAAGATCCTTATAGCTGCAGGCGCAGTTATTCCAATTTTTCGATTTAAGAAATGGCACTACGCTAACCTTGATGAAGTGCAATTATTCCCAGATAAATTTCCCATTCCAAACACTGATAAAATGGCGAATGGACTGGTTGGATGGGGAGCCATGGAAGGAAAGATGATGTTATCCAGAAAAGCAGTACATCATGGATTCTACGATAATACAGATAATAAAAATGTAGCAATCCATGAGTTCATTCATATTCTCGATAAACAAGACGGAAAGATTGACGGAATGATGGGTAAGGTTATGAATGAAGTGGATATAATGCCCTGGCTACATATCATCAACATTAAAATGAATGAGATTGATTTTGGTGATTCAAGTATCCGTGACTACGGCGCAGCGAACAAGGCGGAGTTCTTAGCAGTTGTGAGTGAATTCTTTTTTGAAAATCCTCAGCGGCTGAAGACGGAACATCCTGGATTATACAATGCCCTTGATAGTTTCTATAGTGGAAAGTAATATCCCTAAGAAATTTGCATTCTACCAACGTCACGCAGTCTTTTCAAATGCAGCCAAATGGCTCCAAAGAAACTTTTGTTTACGTAATACGGCAAGTTATATTCCTTTGCCGTATCCGCAATGATCTTACTGATCTTGCGATAATGCACGTGGCTTATATTCGGGAATAAGTGATGCTCTATCTGATAATTCAAACCGCCAATAAACCATGACAGCCAAGAAGACTTCGGAGAGAAGTTGCTTGTGTTCTGCAGTTGATGCTCATACCAGTTCACATCAATTGAAGCTTTTTCATCCACCTTTGGGAAACTCATTTCAGGCATTACATGTGCCAACTGAAAAACAAGGCTGATCAATAGTCCAGTGATAAAATGGGAAATAAAGAATCCCGCTAAAATCCACCCTACGTGCGCTGAATTGAATAAGATCGGTAATAAAAGGATATAACTGTAATAAAAAAGCTTCCAGAAAACGGTTTCTCCCATCTCTTTCCAGACTTCCTTCTTACTTCGAATAAGTCCCATTTTGCGGTATCGCTTTAATGAGAGAAAATCCTTTACAGTGACCCAATTTAGCGTTGACAAACCATAAAAGAACCAGGCATACCAATGCTGAAAACGATGTATCCAATATTTCTTGGTGTTGGGCGAAAAGCTCAAGAAAATAGGCGTATCAATGTCTTCGTCATGATCATCTATATTCGTAAAAGTATGATGCAAAACATTGTGTTGTAATTGCCACATTTTTGAGCTACATCCAACAAAGTCGAGACTTTTACTAAAGATCTTATTTACTATTGCTTTGCCGGAAAGAGATCCATGATTAGCATCATGCATAATACCCATTCCGATTCCAGCCATCCCTATCCCGGTAATTGAGTAAAAAAAGATAACCCAGAATGGATGATTGATAACGTCTGTGATTATCAAAACTATCGGAGTAACGTAAAGACTAAGCATTACGAAGGCCTTCAAATAGATTTGCCACCCTCCTTGTTTCTTCTTTCCACTCTCTTTGAAGTACTCGTTGATCCGAGACTTTAGTTCCTTCGTGAAATCATTTTCACGTGACTGGGTAAATGTAATACGTTTGATAAGCTCTGGTTTAGTTTGTTGTTGTATAACAATGCAAAGTTACAACTAATCCGTTCTATGCTGCAATATTCAACAAAAAAAGGGTTGCATTATTGCAACCCTTTCTTTTTATATCTAAGTAACTAAGGTTTACTCTTCAACAACTTCAACAGCTGCTTCAACCTCTTCTTTAGAACCAACCAAAACTTTTTGGAAGTTTCTAACACCTGTACCTGCAGGGATCAAGTGACCAACGATCACGTTCTCCTTAAGTCCAAGTAAGTGGTCTTCTTTTCCTGATACAGCGGCCTCGTTCAATACTTTCGTTGTTTCCTGGAAGGAAGCAGCCGAAATAAACGATTGGGTTTGAAGTGATGCTCTTGTAATACCCTGTAGTAATGGACGAGATGTTGCAGGAACTGCTTCTCTTGCCTCTACAAGTGCCTTATCTGCACGCTTCAGTTGCGAATTCTCGTCACGTAGCTTACGCGCTGTAATGATCTGTCCGTTTCTTAAGGTATCCGAGTCACCTTTGTCAAGGACAACCATCATTCCGTAGATCGCATCATTCTCCTCCATGATATCTGCTTTGTGCACAGACTGTCCTTCCAAGAACTTCGTATCTCCAGCGTCAAGAATTTCAGCTTTAAGCATCATCTGACGTACGATAACCTCAAAGTGCTTATCATTGATCTTCACCCCTTGCAGACGGTATACCTCTTGAATTTCATTCACTAGGTACTCCTGTACTGCTGTTGGCCCCTGAATATTTAAGATGTCGTTTGGTGTAATCGCCCCTACCGACAATGGTGATCCTGCACGAACGAAGTCGTTCTCCTGTACTAGAATGTGCTTAGAAAGTGATACTAGGTACTTTCTTACTTCACCTGTCTTAGAAGTGATTTTGATCTCACGGTTACCACGCTTGATCTTACCGTATTCTGCAACACCGTCAATTTCAGAAACAACTGCAGGATTAGAAGGGTTACGCGCTTCGAATAGCTCCGTTACACGTGGAAGACCTCCGGTGATATCCCCAGACTTACCAGCCTTACGAGGAATCTTCACTAGGATCACCCCTGCTTCCGCAGTATCTCCTTCTTTAACTGAGATGTGAGCATCCACCGGAAGGTTATATACTTTTAGTATCTCCTTTTTGCTATCCAAGATGTGGATCGCCGGCATTTTCTTCTTGTCTCTTGTCTCAGTAATTACCTTCTCTGTAAATCCTGTCTGCTCATCCACCTCTTCACGGTAAGTAACTCCTTCGATTACATTATCAAAGTGAACTTTACCTTTCACTTCCGAGATGATTACCGCGTTATACGGGTCCCATTTACAGATCACATCACCTCTCTTCAGCTTCGCTTTGTTCTTCACTTTAAGCTCGGCACCGTAAGGGATGTTTGCAGTCATCGTGATGTTACCTTTATCATCTGTGATCTTCAGTTCAGCAGAACGTCCGATAACGATCACTTTCTGGTTTCCTTCTTTATCTTTCGCATCGATTGTTCTTAGCTCATCGATCTCGATCTTACCAGCAGTTTTTGCTTTTAGATCTGACTCGTCAGCAATGTTCGATGCCGTACCCCCAACGTGGAACGTACGTAGTGTCAGCTGTGTACCCGGCTCACCGATGGACTGTGCAGCGATAACTCCCACAGAGTCTCCGATCTGTGCCATTCTGTGATTTGACAGGTTACGTCCGTAACATTTCGAACAAACACCTCTTCTCATTTCACATGTAAGCACTGAACGAATTTCTACTTCGTCAATCTCAGCAGCTTCAATCGCTTTCGCCACATCTTCCGTGATCACCTCACCAGCTTCAACGATCACCTCGTCAGTATCTGGGTGGTAAACATCATTTACAGACGTTCTTCCTAAGATTCTATCGAACAATGGTTCAACGATCTCATCGTTTTTCTTCAATGGCGTTGCAACAAGTCCGCGAAGTGTTCCACAGTCTTCAGAGTTGATCACAACATCCTGAGCAACATCAACCAAACGACGAGTAAGGTAACCAGCATCAGCCGTTTTAAGGGCTGTATCGGCAAGACCTTTACGTGCACCGTGCGTTGAAATAAAGTACTCAAGAATCGATAGACCTTCCTTAAAGTTAGAAAGGATCGGGTTTTCAATAATATCCTGAGATGAAGCTCCAGATTTTTGCGGTTTCGCCATTAGACCACGCATTCCTGAAAGCTGACGAATCTGCTCTTTGGAACCACGTGCTCCGGAATCATACATCATGTAAATTGAGTTAAACCCTTGACGGTCTGTCTTCAATTGCTCCATCAATGTATGCGTCAAACGTGAGTTTGTATGCGTCCAAATATCAATGATCTGGTTGTAACGCTCGTTATTCGTGATCAGACCCATGTTATAGTTCATCAACACTTCTTTAACGTCGTTTTCCGCTTTTGATACTAATTCTTCTTTCTCTTTTGGAATGATAATATCATCCAAGTTGAATGATAGACCACCTTCAAAGGCCATATAGTATCCTAGTTCCTTAATATCATCAAGGAATTCAGCAGTTCTTGATGTTCCACAAACCTTCAATACGTTCCCGATCATATCACGAAGAGCTTTCTTCGTCATTACGTCGTTGATATATCCAGCTTCCGTTGGAACTTTCTCGTTGAACAAAATACGTCCACAAGTAGTTTCGATCAACTTATTCACTACTTCACCATTCTCATCGATATCATTTGTTTTCACTTTGATATACGCATGAAGGTCAAGTTGTCCTTCGTTATGAGCAATAATAACCTCTTCCGGAGAGTAGAATGTTCCTCCTTCTCCTTTCACAGGCTCCGCTTTAGTTGACTTCTTACCTTTTGTAATGTAGTACAGACCCAATACCATATCCTGTGACGGTACAGCAATAGGTGCTCCGTTTGCAGGGTTCAAGATATTGTGAGAAGCAAGCATTAACAACTGTGCTTCAAGAATTGCAGCATTACCAAGTGGCAAGTGAACGGCCATCTGGTCACCATCGAAATCGGCGTTGAAGGCTGTTGTTACCAATGGGTGTAGACGAATCGCTTTACCTTCGATCAATTTAGGCTGGAATGCCTGAATACCCAATCTGTGAAGCGTAGGAGCACGGTTAAGTAGTACCGGATGTCCTTTCAATACATTCTCTAGGATATCCCATACAACAGGCTCTTTTCTGTCTACGATCTTTTTAGCTGATTTCACAGTTTTTACAATTCCTCTTTCGATCATCTTGCGGATGATGAACGGCTTGTAAAGCTCCGCAGCCATATCTTTTGGAAGACCACACTCATGCAGTTTCAAATCCGGTCCCACAACAATAACTGAACGTGCAGAATAGTCAACACGCTTTCCTAGTAGGTTCTGACGGAAACGACCCTGCTTACCTTTCAATGAATCTGAAAGTGATTTCAATGGTCTGTTTGATTCAGTCT
>JBMSGX010000104.1:0-7767 GCA_049416285.1 Crocinitomicaceae bacterium
GCATCAAGCACCAACTTTTGTCCCTCATCCGTTCTTAGGTTCGATCCTTTCATCAACCCATCTCTTCTCGCATAGAAACGCTCGCCGTTATAGTACTGATACACATACTGCTCCAATGATTTTTCTTCAGTGATCGATCCAAGCAACATGAACTGGTCGTCATAGATGATTCCTTTAACAGAACCCGTATATGGGAACGTGTAGCTCTCCTCCAATTCATCCACAACTACTTTAAATTCATGCTTTCCTTTGTCATCGTAGATCGCCATTTCCATTGGAATACGGTAGATCGGTGACAGTTCAAGGTCCTGTACCTGCTCCACTGAAACAGTTACGGTGTTCGTGGTTGTATCCACCTCGTGGTTGAAGTTCATCACAGGATGTCCTGCACCAAGGAACCACTGGTTAAAGAACCAGTTAAGATCCTGTCCAGAAACCTCCTCGAACGCAAGTCTTAATTGGTGGAATTCAGCCGGTTTGAATTTGTTTTTTTCCAGGTAGTTCTTCACCCCTGCAAAGAATGCTTCATCACCGAGGTGATTTCTAAGCATGTGTAAAATACGTCCTCCCTTATTATAAGAGTGTCCATCAAACATCTGTTCTTTGTCATCATAGTCGAACCAGATGAGGTTGTGGCTTCCTTGCATTTGCGCACTCTGGAAGTATCCATCTGCTTCTTCTTCTGCATGAAGATCCGCTTCATCGAGTCCGTAACGGTACTCATCCCACAAGTACTGTGAATAGTTCGCGAACGATTCGTTCAATGGCAAGTTCGACCAAGACTCACACGTCACTAGATCTCCAAACCAATGGTGGAACAACTCGTGCGCGATCGTTGATTGATCATTTGCATCCAATAGCTCTCTGTCATTCTTATAAACGAAGTCGCCGAAAATAACGGCACCGGTATTTTCCATCGCTCCGGAAACATAATCGCGCACAACCACCTGGTGATACTTGTCCCAAGGGTAATCTACTCCTAACAATTCAGAGAAATGTTTGATCATAGTAGGTGTCTCTCCAAAAATGTCTTTCGCATATGGTTCCCATTCCGGTTCAACGTAATAGAACACTTCCATTGTTTTACCGTCCGGTTTTTTGTACGAATCCTTCACGACTTTAAATTCACCAACAGCCATCATAAATAGATACGGTGCGTGCGGTAATTCCTGCTTCCAGTGGTCAACACGTTTTCCATTCGAAAGCTTTTTGCTTGACATCAATTTACCGTTTGACAATGTCGCGTACTTATCGTCCACTGTCATGAAAATCTCTTGTGTAGTTTTTGAGTTTGGTGCGTCAATCGTTGGGAACCAAACAGAGCTAGCCTCCGTTTCACCCTGCGTCCAGATCTGAGGCATTTTTCCTTTATCTTCTCCTGTAGGGTTGATGAAGTATAACCCCTTGTCTGAAGTGATAGCTGCTGATCCACCCGTCGTGCGCTCTTCCGGCTTCGCAACATAATCGATCATAACCGTGTACTTATCATCGCGTGTATACGTCTTTCCTAGATCAATCTTCAGAATATCATTCTCATAAGTGTAATTCAATGCCTTGCTTCCCATAGAAACAGAGTTAATATCCATCCCTTTCGCATCAAGGATCAAACTGTCAGATTTATAAAAATGAGGTTTCGCAGTAATCCAAGCGATTCCGTTCATTCTCGATTTTGCCCAATCGAAGTTTACTTCCAGTTTCGTGTGAATCAGATCTGTAAGGATCGTTTCCGTTTCTCTGTAGACCGGTCGTTTCGTTGGAGTTTCTGACTCCATTTCTTCAT
This sequence comes from Crocinitomicaceae bacterium, assembly GCA_049416285.1. Lineage (GTDB taxonomy): Bacteria > Bacteroidota > Bacteroidia > Flavobacteriales_D > Crocinitomicaceae > UBA4466. The sequence continues at coordinate 1,781 of JBMSGX010000104.1, forward strand.
AGGCCTCGTAATCGAATTCCTCATGATCATGACCATGATGTGATTCTTCAACTGCCTCTTCAACAATTATTATTTCTTCCTTCTCATTCTTGGTTCCACAGCTAACAGCTACAGCCAAAAGGAAAATCCATGAAATTTTTCTCATTCTGTTCATTTTGGTAAAGTACAAATCTGATAAATTATCTGTTATCAAGGTTCAATTTTTCGATTTGAGACCTGTATTCTGTTATTTTTGTACCAAATACGTGATAAATGGCAAAGAAGGATTGGATCATTGACGGACAAGATATTACAGTAACAGATGGAGCTGTTGTAAAGTGGGACGACCACAAATTCTTTTCGATCGAACACCATGGAAAGACGTTTCACGGTGAGGTCATTGATGATAACACTGAGGGAAATGTACTTACGTTGAAGATCAACCATCGTGTCTTTACGGTATCTAAGAAAGGAGAACTGGATGACCTCATCAAAGCTCTTGGATTAGATAAGCCAAAAATTAAACAGTTGAAAGAGCTTGAGGCACCGATGCCAGGTCGAATCGTGAACATTGCCGTTCAGATCGGTCAGGAACTGAATGTTGGTGATGAGATCCTATCACTTGAGGCCATGAAAATGGAGAATGTGCTTAAGGCCGAAGGGGTGGGTAAAGTAAAGGCAATCTGTTTCACAAATGATGACGTTGTGGATAAGGGTGCGGTCCTTATCGAATTCGAATAATTCCTAGACCGGCAGGACATGGTTTTCAGTAGCATAACTTTCCTGCTATACTTTCTTCCTGTATTCATTATTATATACAGCCTACTGCCAAAAGTAGCGCGCAATTGGTTCATCCTTTTAGCAAGTATTCTCTTCTACAGTTGGGGGGCTCCCACGTTCGTTTTTCTATTACTCGGATCCACTATTGCAGACTATTATATCGTTGGAGCACTCTACCGTGCTGAGAAAAAATCAACGAAACGCAATTACCTCATCGCTTCATTGATAATGAACCTCGGGCTTCTTGCCTACTTCAAATACGCGAATTTCTTTATTGAAAATGTAAATAGTGCATTAGGTTCTCTGGGGGCTGAACAGTTAGTCTGGACAGAAGTAGCACTTCCTATTGGCATTTCATTTTACACCTTCCAAACACTCACTTATTCTATTGACGTCTACCGTGGGGTTCATGCACCATTGAAGCAGCTACACAACTACTTGCTTTACATCATGTCCTTCCCGCAAATGATCGCAGGACCAATAGTGCGTTTCAATGAAGTAGCAGATCAGATCACAGACAGAAGACATCATATTGATGATCGCATTTTCGGGTTTTACCGATTCTGCATTGGGCTAGGAAAGAAAGTTCTCATCGCGAATGTACTTGGGGATTTTGCTCAGCAAATGATAGATACCGATGTTTCCACAATAAGTTCAGGGGCAGCCTGGATGGGAATGTTGGCATATACCTTCCAGATCTATTTCGACTTTGCTGGATATTCTGATATGGCAATTGGACTTGGTCGTATTATGGGGTTCCATTTCCCAGAGAATTTCGACAACCCATATACATCAAAAAGTATCACGGAGTTCTGGCGAAGATGGCATATCACTCTGGGAACCTGGATGAAGAACTACTTATACATTCCTTTAGGAGGAAATCGTGTATCATCCAACGCGAGGCTCTATTTCAACCTGTGGTTTGTGTTTTTAGTATCTGGCTTATGGCATGGAGCATCGTGGAATTTCGTGATCTGGGGTGCATATCATGGTTTGTTCTTGATCCTGGACAGACTGTTCCTCGAGCGCTTATTAAATAAGTTGGGAACCGTGTTGAGTGTTGCAATCACCTTCTTTATTACTGTTGTCGGGTGGACGCTTTTTAGCATCGAAGATATGGTACATGCTTCTGCCTACTTAAAACGTATGTTCAGTTTTGTCAACGGTGTTGATATTGGCCTTTCAAACGAGCTGGTCTTCACAGGAGTGCTGGCGATATTGATCTCTTTCTTCACACTGAGCTCAATCGGTAAGAAGTTACAAGAGTGGGTTTATGCGGATGGAGACCTTAGCACACTTCGTTCATTGAGACTGTTATCTATTTCAGCTCTGCTATTTACCTTATGTGTGGCCTATGTTACTGCATCAGGCTTTAATCCTTTCATTTACTTCAGATTCTAGTGAAACGAAAAACACACATATCGAAAAGCATCTTGTTCGGGATCATCCTATTAGGGATTTCTATTCCAATGATCCAACATGTGACAGGTTTTGCGAATGTGCGCGCTTTGAAGGGTGCTGTTGTTTTGAATGAAGCACCGGAATTATCAGATTCGACATGGTTATACGGGCATTATCAGGATCAGGTAGATAAGTATCTGAATGACCAGTTCGGGTTCCGTCCAAGTTATGTTCGCTTACACAATCAAGTAAAGTACTCTCTTTTCAATGACGTTAATGCAAACGGTGTTATCATTGGTAAAGATTGGTACATGTACGAATGGAACTATATCCGTGCCTACCATGGGCTCGACTTTGTGGGCGACAGTTTGATCTCTGAAAAAACCAGAAAACTCAAAGTTATCCAGGATAAACTCAGCGCAAAAGGCAAAACCCTACTGGTAGTGCTTGCTCCAGGTAAAGGCTCGTTCTTCCCTGAGTTCTTTCCTGATTCATCCAAACGTGAGAAAGGCAGAAGCAATTATCAAGGATACCTGGATTTCATGGAAAAGGACTCTGTCAACTATGTCGATTTCCAGGCATGGTTTCTTAAAAACAAAGGAAAAACAGCTTATCCGCTTTATGGAAAAGGTGGTATTCACTGGAGTAAATATGGTGAAATTTTGGTTGCTGACTCTTTGATACATCACATTGAGAAACTGTCTGGCAACGATCTCCCGGAAATAGTTCTAGACAGGGTAACTGAGAGTGGCAAAAACAAGCATGGGGATTACGACATTGGTGAGGGTCTGAATATCATTTTCCAGACACCGACCTACCCAATGGGGTATCCTGAATTCCATATTGAAGAAGAGGACAAGAACACTACGCGAACTCTATTTGTTGCTGACTCATACTATTGGGGGATGTTTGGTCAAGGATTTGCAACAAGAATATTTAATGACGGTGAATTCTGGTTTTATAATAATCAGATCTATCCGCAATCTGCAGAACAAGATCTACTAGTAGAAACTATTGACATTGTATCAAAAGTGGAAGAAAACGACGTTGTTGTGTTAATGTCAACAGACGCCAATCTGTACAGCTTTGCCTTTGGTTTTATCGACCGACTTTACAACGAATACACAAAATAAAAAAAGGACTCTTACGAGCCCTTTTCACTTGATAGTTTGTTGTTGTACGAACTAAAAGCTTTTTTAATGATCTTCGGGTATGTACTGCCAAACTCTGTGATACACCATTCGTGAAAACGTTGTATCTCTTCAGCATCGTTGATCCATCTCAACGCCTTGTACAATTCCTTTTGAAAAAGCAACGGATCGAAGCTAACACCCCTAAGGATCTTTTTCGTGAATTCTAACATAGGCTTTCTAGTTTGTGTATTGAAGATAACGAAATTAATCCTCGAATCTTGCAGGTAAATGTGTTAAAAAATTAAAAAGCCTCTAAGTTCAATAACTCAGAGGCCCTTTTTTTGACTTTACTTAAATCTGCTAGTATATTTTCTTTTTGATGACCTGATAGATCACGTGCTCAACCTTGTCATGAACAAAGATCAAAAGGTGCATATTGCTCACATTGTATGTTGTCGGCTGTCCAACCGGCGCCAATTGATCGGGCACTTCATAACTGTAATCCAGATAATACTTTCCATTAGATTCAGTACCACTCGTTAAGTCACGACCAAGAGCTATTCCACTCAATGTTCCGCGCATGATATCTCGGTGAATGTAATCTGCAGTATAAGTACTTTGAACATTCTGTGGCCCTACCAATGAATCTTCAATCAAGTATGCTGTTACCGAAAGATCAGAGGTGTTCAAAGATCCATCCAACACTTCTACTTCCGTGTGTAAATAGAACGCTTTCGTTGCATCGTAATAGTTCACGTGAGCTTTCAACGCTACTGCAAGTGGCTTAGCCAAAACTTCGTTTGTTTTAGTCGACCAAAAACCGCTTCCGTAGAAAAGATCTGTCTGCTCTCTAGTTCTGCTCACTGTTCCTCCAGGGTTCCCAAAGAATCCAGAATTCTGAACTGTTTGACCGAAGTAATTACCCAGCCACAAGCCTTGTGTATTCATGAAGTCTACCGTGTAACCTTGACCTTCATTCACTGCCTGGAATGGACTCTCTCCTACATTCGAAGAGTGAATACTTGCTACAAAAACGCGTGTCGGGTTTGCTTCGTACAATGCGTGCGCAATATCAGCAGCTGCCGGACAGTTAGAGCAGTTATGCCCTGTGAAATCCTCTACCAATACGTTCGTTAATGGGTTTGTGTTTGCAATCGTGTCAAAATCGGGCCACTCATTGTTCACATAGTCTTGCCATAGATTACCCGTAGCTCCTGTGTAAAGAAGTGTGTCAAGTTTGATTGCAGGAGGAAATGCCTGCTCTACACGATCACAAGACGTGAATGTTGTTCCAAGCATCACTGCTGAAACCACTGCGATTATTAAAGCTAAATTTCTCATGTCTTAAAAACTTTGTGTGAAGGATAATGTTAATCCGTTCGAAGCCGGTACCGGTCGACAAACACCACCTACACAGAACAATCCTGCTCGTTGTCTACCGTAAGATGCTGTCAATCTTGTAGCTCCTCTTACATAACCAACGGTTAAATATGGGTGATGGATGGGGCTAGCCTTTTTTCCTTCCTTGATCTTAGAAAGATTTCCGTTCCCAAAATTGTACTGATTCATTGCACTCACAAACCAGTTTTTATTGATAGTATATTCAACTAAAAGCGTTACCCAATCACCATTATCCACCGGTGTTCCATTTGGATCACTGAATCCTGTATCATTTCCTAACGAGTCCCTTCTATTCACGAAAAGTCCTTGCAATTCTACACGCATTGAACTTTTATTCTTGAACTTAAACCCTCCTTCCACAACGAAAATGTTGGACTTAATATTTCCAACCTCTTTCGCTACCGTCGCAACGTCATTGTTCACGAGCATCTTGAAATAAGAAAGTGTTAAGTTGAATTTTTTGCTGAACTTCTTGTAAATATTAATGTTGAAGTCGCTCCAGTAGATACTGTCACTCATTTGGAATGGGCTGATCGAATAATTCGACATACGTCCAGATATAGAATCCTGCACCATATTATCCCCTCTCTTCGGTCTATAGGCCGTTGAGTAGTTCACGTTGATCGATGTTCCGTATTTACCTCCAAGTTTCGTCCCTCGTTTGATCGTATAAAGAATCTCTCCTTGGTATGCGATCTCTCCCACCGGTTGAGTAGCATAGGGATAAAGTGAAGAAACTAGGTTATAAGTATGTGTTTTCGTCATGGCAGGAAGGAAGTTGATCAGTACATCCTGCAACTGCTTCGTTCTATCCGATCTGTAACTCATGTTGTCCACCGACTTTGCCTGAAATACAATTCCTAGACCTTTCTGGGAGTAACCTGCATTGATAACTCCTGCATGTCCCCAATTATAGATATACCCATTGTCCTCAGACGGATCCTGTTCCTTGATTATATATTCTCCATCAAGCGTAAATTTTCCGTAACGCAAAGCAGCACGTCCACCGTAGCACCCAACGTTCTCCGGTAAAATTAGATCTGAGTTATTATCACGCTGATACTTACTAACAAATGAACCACCTAAGGTTACGTCCAGCTTGCTTTTGCCCATATACTTCTTCAGCGCCTGGTTCAGGTTAACTTCGGCATCTGCTCCACGCACAATTCCCTGACTGTGAACAATCCTACCCTCTTGAAAGGCAAATCTTTGGTATCCGTAAACACCTTTCACAGTTACCCCATCGTGCGGCCTCAAAATAACACGCATTCCATCAAGCATATTATCGAAACC
>JBMSGX010000105.1:0-7766 GCA_049416285.1 Crocinitomicaceae bacterium
TAGTCTGCTTTTTGCTGGTAGTATCCATGTCCTGGTGCTCCAGCCGCATTTCTGTATTGATTCGGAGTTGGAAGCTCTTCGCCTAACTGCGCGAATTTCTTTTGTCCCATCGATAATAATGGAATACCAACGATCAGTGTTAAAATGAGTTTATTCATTTTGATTTTTAATTAAGTTCAGGGTTTGTTCGTTTTCTTGATTGATGAAATACAGTGTTTTTTTTAGTTCACCGTATTTGAATTCGATTTTGTTCTGTTGTCCTTCGTAATCATTCATAAGCAGTTTGAAACCAAACTTAATGTCACTTATGGATTCTATTCTTTCCGATTGGAAATATATGTTCGTTGTGCCTGTGAGGAAGTTTTCGATCCCTAGGAATTCTAATTTGATCTTTTCACGCTGACCATTTACTTGAATGTAAAAACCTTCCTCTATCCTTTTACCTACATGTGCAAATCGTGGATTTCGGACACTCATTGTGTCCATGATAGGAAATTCCGGATGCTCTTCTTTAATCGCTTTTTCTAGGTCGTGTGTAGTGAAGATGATCGTGCCTTCAAATCGCTGCGCTTCAACATTATATTCCACTTCAGCAAAAGCGAAGTAATACTCATGTGCTCTGGTTATTACAGAGGCGGAGAGGAATAATATAAGTGCAAGAATTGCTTTCATTTAAAAATAAGGAGCCACAATTTACAAAATCTAGATCAATATTCAGTTCAACAAAATGGCTAAACATCGTAGATTTGTTTCCTTAAAACTGAATGAGATGAAAATTGGGATCATAGGTGCTGGTAATTTAGGGGCAGCCATCGCACGAGGAATCATAGCTGATGGGGCTTTCGAAAAGCTTATTATATCTAAACGAAATATTACTTCGATCAAACAACTTGAAGCGGACAAGGTAGAGGTGACAACAGACAATAGTTACCTCATTGAACAGGCGGATATTTTAATTCTCGCACTGAAGCCCTACAATATCATTCCTTTTCTGAAAGAGTTTAAGTCGAGCTTAGATCCAAAGCGACATTCCATTGTTTCGGCTGCAACAGGGATTACCATTGATGAGATTAAAGAAGTGGTCGGTGAATTTGATATTCATCGCGCAATGCCGAATACAGCAGCGACTATTGGAGAATCTATTACTGCATTGTGTGGAAATGGAGAATTAGACCTACGGAGAGAAGAGGTGGAGCAAATTTTCAACTCCGTAGGAGAGACTGTTCAGATTGAAGAGCATTTGATGGAGTCGGCGACTATTCTTGGGGCGTGTGGTGTTGCCTATGTGTTAAGATTTATGCGAGCGATGATACAAGGTGGGATCGAGGTAGGCTTTGATGCGCCGACGGCAACCAAGATCGTTGCGCAAACAATGAAAGGTGCATCAGAATTGATCATAAAGAATGGTTCACACCCAGAAGAAGAAATAGATAAGGTGACAACACCAAAAGGTTGTACAATTGTTGGGTTGAATGAAATGGAGCACGCAGGATTTAGCAGTGCACTGATAAAAGGAATAGTCACATCCTATCAACGTATTGAGAAATAAAAAAGGCGGTCATTTTGACCGCCTTTTTTTATATTATTTCTTACGTTTCTTTGCTTGTTCCTGCTGCGCTTTCTGCATTTGCTCAAGACGCTCTTGGAATTTAGATTTTGTCTTTCCTTTCTTAGGATCCGCAGAGCTAGCTGCTTTTCTCGCAGCCATCTTTGCTTTTAGTTTTTCTTCATCTACGAAGAAGTTCTTGATAAGGATCATGATAATGATCGATGTCAATGTAGAGATGAAGTAGTAGTAACTCAATCCTGAAGAATAGTTGTTGAAGAAGAAGATCATCATGATCGGGAAGAAGTACATGATGATTTTCATGTTCGGCATTCCGGGCTGCTGAGGCTGTTGCATGTTCCCACTGTTAATCGCAGTATAGATCAGCGTTGTTCCAGCCATCAATAGTGTAAATAATGAAATGTGATCACCGTACATCCAAACGTTAAATCCAAAGTCGTAGATCGAATCGTATGATGAAAGATCTTCTGCCCATAAGAATCCTTTCTGTCTCAAGTCAAATGTACTTGGGAAGAATCGGAATACTGCAAGAAGAATTGGCATCTGGATCAACATTGGAACACAGCCGGAAAGTGGGCTTGCTCCTGACTCGCGGTAAAGCGTCATCATTTCCATTTGCTTTTTCATCGCATCATCCTTTTCAGGATACTTTGCGTTCAGCTCGTCGATCTCAGGTTTTAGGATACGCATCTTGGCAGATGATGTATACATTTTCCACTGGATTGGCATCAACGCAAATTTGATGATCAGTGTCAATAATAGAATAGCGATACCAATACCAACTCCAGTTGATTTCAGTACATTAAACATTGGCTGAACCGCGTATAGGTTGATCCATCTGAACACTCCCCATCCGTAGTTAAGGATGTCATCGTATCCATTGTCGTAAGAAGCTAATGTTTTGAAATCATTTGGTCCAAAGTACCAGTTAATTCTCGCAGTTGCGTTCTCAACATTCTTTAGGTTCAGGTTAAGCTGTGAAGAGTAATCTTTGATGTTCGTCTCAACGAGGGGATGATCCTCTCCGTAAGTCACACTGTAAAGTTTTGAACCAGCTTTTGAAAATGGAACTTCAGGGTTCATGAAAGAACTGAAATAGCTCTGCTTGAAACTTACCCAATCAATATCATCCTCGGCAACAAGATTGTCATCTGTCATTTCAGATAGGTAAGAGAAACCTTCTTCTGTGTATTTGTAGCAAACCGTGGATACACGTCTCTGCTCAGTCAACAAGCGCTCAGATCTTCTGTACGCGACATCCCAGTTTAACATTACATTTTGAGGGGATACTTTGCCGTTCAAACCTCTTACTGTAATATCATAGTCCAGATCGTAAGCGTTTGGCTTCAACTTGTATGCAAAAGAAATACTTCCGCCTTCTACGGGTAGTTCAAAGACAATCTCATCATTCGACTTATTCTTTACATTGAACAGTTTATCCTTTGTCCAAAGTGTGTCTTTTCCAATAGGAAATTTAAGTCCGTTAGTCGCATCTCCTTCACCAAATAGTAGGAGAGGGTCGATCTTATCGTCATTCTTAGCAAAGTCGTCATAGGATTCGAACTCTTTCAAGCGAACCGATGAAACTTGACCTCCTTTCGTGTTGAATTCAATGATGAGCTTCTCATTTTCAAGAGAGATCATTTCACCTTTTACGTTCTCAGCTGCGATTTTTACAGAGTCTTGAGTTGGCTCGTTAACAGGAGTGTCAGCAACGATAAGCGTATCAAGCTTTTTCAATGTGTCAGTATACCAGACACCACCGGTAGAGTCAGTAAGCGCATTCCCTTCCTCATCCAATTTCTGCACGAGGTTCGAAGTGATTTTTAGAGCAGGCTCTTCTTTTTTCTCAGGATTTGCTTTTGCCTGTTCTTTCTTGAGAAGTTCAGCCTGTTCAGCTCTTTCTTCTTCCGAAGGTTGGTTGAAAATTGTAAAGACCGACATTATAAGACCGATCAGTACAAGTCCAATGATAGTATTTCTATCCATTCTCTAGTTTGATTGTTTATTTTCTAATACAGCATTTACGAATGCTACAAATAATGGGTGAGGGTTGTCAACTGTACTCTTGTATTCCGGGTGGAATTGTACACCAACGAACCATGGATGATCCGGAACTTCAACAACTTCCACAAGTCCAGTCTCAGGGTTTTTACCTGTCGCTTTCATTCCATTTTCCTCATATGCTTCCAAGAACTCATTGTTGAATTCATATCTGTGACGGTGACGTTCACTGATCTTGTCAGTTCCGTAAGCCTTGGAAATGTTAGATCCGGGCGTTAGAAGACATTTATACGCTCCAAGACGCATTGTTCCTCCCATATCCTCGATATCCTTTTGCTCACTCATTAAATTGATCACAGGTACTTTACAGTCTTCAACGATCTCAGTTGTATGAGCCTCGGGCCATCCAAGTACATTTCTTGCATATTCGATAACCGCACATTGCATTCCAAGACAAATCCCAAGGAAAGGCACTTTGTTCTCACGTGCGTATTTAACAGTTTCAATTTTTCCGGAAATTCCGCGTGATCCAAAACCAGGAGCAACGAGTATACCGTCAAGTCCACTTAACTGACCTTCAATGTTTTTCTCGTTGATCTTTTCAGAATGGATCCATTTCACTTTCACCTTCGTTTCATTTGCCACACCTGCGTGAATGAAGGCTTCAGATATAGATTTGTAAGAATCCTTAAGCTCTACATATTTACCGATCAGTCCAATGGTGACTTCCGAAGAAGGAGATTTTAATGTTGTGAGGAATCCTTTCCAATTGTCAAGGTTCGGAACTGACTTTGTAGGCAGGTTAAGTTTCTCCAGCACAACTTTGTCCAGTTCTTCAGCTTGCATTAAGATCGGAACATCATAAATACTTTCAGCATCTCTGGATTCGATCACAGCATTCATACTCACGTTACAGAACTGTGCGATCTTTCTTCTTAGGTTAAGATCAAGCTCATGCTCCGTTCTACAACATAATATATCCGGCTGAACACCGAGTTCCAATAATTGTTTCACCGAGTGCTGCGTAGGTTTTGTTTTAAGCTCTCCTGCCGCAGAAAGGTAAGGAACAAGTGTCAAATGAACTACAATACAATCATTCTCAAGTTCCCACATCATTTGACGAACGGCCTCAACGTAAGGAAGAGATTCAATGTCACCAACAGTTCCTCCGATCTCTGTGATCACAATATCGTATGTTCCCTTATTTCCAAGGATCTGAATACGTTCCTTGATTTCATTGGTAATATGTGGAATTACCTGTACAGTTTTACCAAGAAATTCTCCACGTCTTTCTTTATCGATAACCGACTGATAAATTCTACCGGTAGTAACATTGTTTGCTTGAGAGGTCGGTACATTTAAGAATCTTTCGTAATGTCCAAGATCCAAGTCTGTTTCAGCGCCATCATCAGTAACAAAACACTCTCCGTGCTCATACGGATTCAGTGTTCCTGGATCAATGTTGATGTATGGATCAAGTTTCTGAATGGTTACAGAGTAACCTCTTGCTTGTAAAAGTTTCGCTAAAGAAGCACTGATGATACCTTTTCCTAAAGAAGATGTAACCCCTCCAGTTACGAAAACATATTTTGTTGAATTGGACATAACGCAAATAATGTAACTACGGGATGCAAAGTTACAAGATTAGTCCTATCGCGGGGTATAAAAAATGCTAATTTTTAAACGCTTTACTAACAATCTGAATACTAGTAGCTCCAATTGCTATTCAGTCCGGTCTGAATAAACCATTTATCCTTCTTGCGATCTTTTTTGTCAAAGACTGCACAGCCATGATCATCGAGCATAGGATAGTGAGGCGTTGTACGTTTAAAGCTCTTAGGCAAAAAAGGCAGATCATGCATAAGCCTGTTTTGGAACATATTGCGAATAACTTCGCTGTCAATACCTGTGTAGAAAGAAGCGTATTGATTGTAGATTAATGCTCCTTGAATTCCTCCATATAAGACTCCATGACTTGTGACTCCGTAAGGATTGTCTTCCAATAGCTTGTATCCATTGGGGCAGGCGTCAGTACTTATTTTGACCCACTTCGTTTTAGATGTTTCACCGGTCCAGATCCTTATGCCAGCCGAGAAGCGTAAATTATCATATCTGTAAGCTAATTGAAAATCTCCGCTACGAAACCTATCTTTTCCTTGACCGCCGAACACATCATTCTCGTGATAAACAGAGAGCTTGCTGAAATGTAAGGACCATGCACCAGATCTCTGGGATGTTCCTGCTTGATCTTTATACCAGATATAAGAATATCCTATTGCATTCCGGTAGTTAGATTGATGATTTAAAGGCTGTATAAATGGGTCTATTGTATTGTCTCTTTTACCACCGAGTAATAAGGCGCCTAAACTTATTCGGCTCTCTAAGAAGTTGGTTCTTTTTCCGAGGTCTTGCGCATTAAAGATGAACTGTTGACCGGCATTGACCTGAAAGAAGTAGTCCTGATAAAAACCGTTTAGACTTAACCCAAAAGCATTTTTATGCGATCCTATCTGAAAAACAGCACCCACCTGACCACCAAAATGGTCTAAGAAATAATTCTGTCCTAATGAGACAGACGAGATGAGTAAAAAAATAACCAACAGTCGCATCAATGCAAATATTTCAAAAAACATTCCAATATCTTTATTTCCGCTAAAACGAAGATTATCACCTTACATCAAGTAAGTTCTTTCAATCATTGGTTTTAGTTTAGTTTTGTAATCTATGGGGGCAAGTAAGTTTTATTGGATCGCACAATTTTCGGGTTGGTTGGCATATTGCACACTTGTAGCGATATCCGTATTTACAAGCAATCCGGAAGATCTTGACCTCAATTTTCTTTTAAGCATACTTTCGATCGTTGTGTTTGGGATTCTTGTCACACATGGTCAACGAGCATTGTTCATTCGAGCAGGATGGTTGGATGAAAAGCTTCCTCCATTGATTCCGCGATTATTACTTTCTTCATTTATATCTTCGATCATTCTAACATTCATATTTGTACTGTTCGATCTTTGGGTGCTTGATGAACGTGGTGAAGAATCGCTCGAATTCTCACGCATTCTAATAAATGTATTCTCCCTATGGGTACTGCTTTTGTTCTGGAATGCGATCTATTTCACTTATCATTTCTTTCAGAAGTCTCGAAATCAGGAGATAGCGAACCTGGAGCTAGTAGCAAGTAATAGAGAAGGAGAGCTGAAAAATTTAAGATCTCAGCTGAATCCACACTTTCTATTTAACTCGTTGAACAGTATTCGAGCGTTAGTGGATATCGAGCCGGCGAAAGCAAAGAAGTCTATCACGACACTTTCCTCATTGTTGAGACAATCCTTGCAGTATGGAAGGGAGAACTTAGTAACAATGGAGCAGGAAGTAGGTCTTGCAAAGAGTTATTTGGAGCTTGAAAAAATTCGTTTTGAAGAGCGATTAAATGTTGTGTGGGAGCTTGACCATTCATTGGATCAATTTCAGATTCCGCCTTTTTCATTGCAAATGTTAGTAGAAAATGCGATCAAACATGGGATTTCTGAATTGAAGGATGGAGGAGTGGTTCGAGTGAATACCTATAAGAATTCGAAAGGAATAAATATACGTGTTGAAAATTCAGGAACCTTAAAGCATGTAAGCGATCTAGGTGTTGGTATTCAAAATATAAAGCGACGTTTGCAGTTGCAGTTTGGTGCAGGAGCGGGGTTTGAGATCACTGAAAAAGACGGATTAGTAATAGCAGAAATAAGTTTTAGTCATGAAGGAGTTTAGAACATTAATCATTGATGATGAGCGTTTAGCAAGAGAAGAATTGAAGTCCCTGCTGAAGGATTTCAATGAGATTGAAATTGTTGGTGAGGCACAAAACGGGGAAGAGGGAATTCAAAAAGTGAAAGAGTTGAATCCTGACCTTATCTTTTTGGATGTGTCTATGCCTGAAATGACCGGTTTTGAGATGTTAAAACACCTTGAGAACATTCCGAATGTTGTTTTTGTTACGGCCTACGATCAGTATGCTCTAAAGGCCTTCGAAGTTAACGCTTTAGATTATGTATTAAAACCAGTTGAACCGGAAAGACTGGAGGATGCGATCAAGAAACTTAAAGAGCGCGATGAAAATGATTTTGAAAGCGATAATACACCTCTGAGCAGGAAGGATCGTCAGTTAACAATAGAAGACCGTGTATTCATCAAAGATAATGAA
>JBMSGX010000106.1:0-7729 GCA_049416285.1 Crocinitomicaceae bacterium
AACACCAGAAATTCGAAGAATTATTTCACATCAAGAACAATGATATAAATACAAAATTCTGGGAAACGCACTGTACAGTTACAAGAGATGGACTTCAAATGTATTTTGTATCTTCTCGTCCGGGTGGTTACGGAGGTAGAGATATCTACAGAATTGTAAAACTGCCTAATGGAAACTGGAGTGAGCCAATTAACCTTGGGCCTGAGATCAACACTCCTTACGATGAAGATTCTCCTTTTATCGCTGTCGATAACAAAACCCTTTATTACAGCAGCAATGGTAAAACAAGTATGGGAGGATTTGACATCTTCAGAACCATTCGAGATGAAAATGACGTTTGGTCTCCACCAATGAACCTTGGTTTTCCGATCAACAGTACAGGAGACGATGTTTTCTATACAACTACTGCAGATGGTTTGAGAGGTTACCTGTCTTCATACAGAAAAGGTGGTATGGGAGAAAAGGACATCTATGAAATAGAAAATGACTATTTAGGAATTAAGTCGATCAGTCTTTTAAAAGGTGAATTCAGAATGACAGATGGCTCTCCGGTTGGAGACGATGTAATTGCACTTTTAACGTGTGATAACTGTAATGATGAAACTCAAGTTGATGTTGATCTTAGAATTAAATCAGGAAGCTTCTTTAGTGCACTTGACCGTTGTAAGGACTACACTCTAAAGCTGTATTCTGATAGCGGACAAAGACTTCTGAAAACAGAGAAGTTTACAACCTTGTGTAATGATCAGAACGAAACGATAGAAAAGATCGTTTACATTCCAAATTACACACTTGCCGGTACTGTTGCCGATGACAAGACACTTGAATGGATTGAAGGAGCTCGTATTACGATGAACGAAACTGGAAGTAAAGAGATAATCGCCGAGTTCAACTCTGACTCATTAGGTGCATTTGTATCAAACTATCTTGAAAACAAAAAATTAGGTGATGAGATCTCGCTTGAATTCCATATTTCTAAAAAGGATTATTTAACCCAAACATTCAAGTTTGATACGCTTCTTGGGAAATTCGGTCATATTCAATTAGACTATATCCTAACGAAGGATGAAGCAGGCATTGACCTTGCGAAAGTTCTTCACTTGAACCCTATCTACTTCGACCTCGATAAATCTAATATTCGTCCTGACGCCGCTTTAGAGCTAGATAAAATCGTGGTTATCATGAATGAAAACCCAGAAATGAAGATCGAGCTCGGATCACATACCGACTGTCGTGCATCTTTCTCGTATAACATGAAACTTTCAGACAGACGTGCGAAATCTTCTGCGAAGTATATCAGAGAGAGAATTACCAATCCTGAGCGTATTTACGGTAAGGGGTACGGTGAGTCCAAATTGGTAAATGACTGTGGCTGTGAAGGCGATGTTGTTTCGGACTGTAGCGAAGAAGAACACCAACTTAACCGTCGTACAGAATTCGTGATCGTTAAGTAGAATTCTTACAAACAGAAAATTATAAGCCGGGTTAACTCCCGGCTTTTTTTGTAACTTTAATTGCCCGCCTTCGTAACAACTCATAGATTTTAATACAATCGACCATGAATAATAGATTCGTACTATTACTGTTTTCGGTACTGATAGGTGCTAACGTTGTTGCACAGGAGCCCGAAGATGGAATCACTGAAGAGTTGGTGAGAGAAATCGCTGCAACGGAGAATGAGGCGACTTTAGTGAAAGAAGCCTCAGCATTTATGCAAGAGGGATATCTTTATTTCTCAGAAATTCTTGTTGACAAGCTTTTGGAGTATAATTCTGAAAGCCCAAACTACAATTACCGTAAAGGTTTCTTGATGTTGAAGATCCGTAAGGATTATCTCGGAGCGAAAAAATATCTTGAGAAAGCGATTGTGGATGTCGATCCAAACTATGACGCCTACTCTCCTCGTGAGAAAAGAGCTCCCACGGATGCTTTTTATCATCTTGGAAAATGCTACCATTTAGATGAAGACGTGACGAAAGCACATGAAATGTACTCGAAATTTATCGAGGTCTCAAAATCGACGTCCGAGCTAATTCCTGTGGCTAAAATGAACCTACAGCAGTGTAATGTGGCGCGTTATGCAATGAATAATCCTAAGGAGGTATACTTGAAGAATATTGGTCCAGCGATTAACACTGATATGCCTGAGTATTCGCCAGTCATCTCATTGGATGGTGGATCACTTTATTTTACATCGCGCAGAGAATGGCCTAATAAAGAAACTGCAGCCATGAGAGATCCCGCGATCAATCAGTATCCGGAAGACATTTATGTGAGTTACTTGAATTTCGAAGATTCTTCATGGAC
The DNA here is from genome assembly GCA_049416285.1 of Crocinitomicaceae bacterium. Taxonomy (GTDB): domain Bacteria; phylum Bacteroidota; class Bacteroidia; order Flavobacteriales_D; family Crocinitomicaceae; genus UBA4466. Next base: position 2,308 of record JBMSGX010000106.1, read on the forward strand.
TACTCCGGAGAAATTAGACTTTTGTCAACCCCGAAGAAATGAAGCTACGATCGCTATTAGTTCAGACGAACGTAAAATATACGTTTATATGGATTCTACTGGGTTTGGAGACATTTACTATACTGATTTCTATCATGCTAAATTCAACAAGATTGAGGCAATGACAATCCCTAAGCTGAACACTGAGCACTGGGAAACGCACAGTATGATGACACACGATCAAAAGTCACTATACTTTGTTTCTGATAGACCTGGAGGGTACGGAGGACGTGATATTTATGTTGTTCACAGAAAAGAAAATGGGTCTTGGTCTGAGCCAATGAACCTAGGGCCAAAGATCAATGGACCTTTTGATGAGGACTCCCCTTTTATTTCAATTGACAACAAAACACTTTACTACGCTACGAATGGCGAGAAAAGTATGGGTGGATTTGACATCATGCGTTCTGATCTGCAATCAGACGGAAGCTGGTCTGAAGGTATGAACCTGGGTTATCCAATCAACTCAACGAATGATGATGCATTCTACACCACTACGATCGATGGACGAAGAGGTTATATGACCTCATTCCGTGCAGGAGGATACGGAGAGAAAGACATTTATGAGATCTATAATGATTACCTAGGTGTTAAAGATCTGGCCGTTTTAAAAGGAGTTGTAAAAACTGTTGATGACAAGCCAATTCCAGAAGATTTCGCGATCAACGTTAAACTGGTATGTGTTGATTGTGACGAAAGCGCAAATAACAAATTGGTTTATCCCCGTTTGAGAGATGGAATTTTCATGACTGGACTTGAGCCTTGTAAAACATACCGTCTTGAGTACAAAAACGTAACGGACGAATTGGATATGGGTAATGAGTCATTCACGACATTGTGTGATACAGCATATCAGGAGATCTACAAGGAGCTATTATTAGATGTTGATAAGAAGATGATCATCTTCCCAGAAGATACGCTTGAGCTTGATACAGTTGCAGTATCATCGTTTAATAATCTTGAATTCATGCACTACTTCGCATACAACAAGAATAAGTTGAATGTGAAGCGTGGTAAACTGAAGCAATTCGTTAAGGATGTTGAGGATCAACTGAATGGAGGAAGAGAAGAAATTACGATCAACGTTTACTCTTCTGCATCTCATGTACCAACAAAAACGTACGATACGAACGAAAAATTGACAAAACTGCGTGCAGAGAATATGAAATACGATCTGATCCAGCACTTCGAGAACGATGAGAAGTATAAGGGTCGCGTTAACGTTGTTATCGTAACAGCCATAGTTCAAGGACCTGATTACACAGGTGACTATCGAGATAAGGAGAAATATTTCCCATACCAATACGTAGGGTTAAAAACAGAATAATTTTGAAAAGGGTCGGTTTTACCGGCCCTTTCTTTTTTACCTCTACTCTACTCCATAATCGTATCTTTGTGTCATGAACATCAAACTCGAAAGATCATTGGCAATTTTCGACCTGGAAGCTACTGGGTTGAACATCACACAAGACAGAATTGTTGAGATAGCGATCATTAAGATCAACCCAGACGGTTCCAGAGAAGATTACCATAAACGCATCAATCCTCAAATGCCTATCCCTAAAGAAGTATCTGCCATTCATGGAATTCATGATGAGGACATTAAAGATGCACCTATATTCGCTGACATTTTAGACGAACTGATGGATTTTATGGGAGATGCTGATATCGCTGGCTACAACAGTAATAAATTTGATCTTCCGCTGTTAGCTGAAGAAATATTGCGCACAGGTAAAGACATTGACCTTTCAAGCCGTAAGCACATTGATGTACAGAACATCTTCCACAAGATGGAACAGCGCACACTGATTGCAGCTTACAAATTCTATTGTGAAAAAGATCTCACGAATGCGCACAATGCATTTGCAGATGCCGAGGCAACATGGGAAGTTCTGGATGCGCAGATATCACGTTATACCAATTTGAAAGAAGATGTAGATTTTCTGGCAGATTTTTCAAAACACGGAGATGTTACACGTGTTGATTTTGCCGGAAGATTAGCATTAAATGAAAATAATCAGGTTGTTTATAATTTCGGAAAGCATAAAGGTAAAACCGTCGAAGAAGTTCTGAAAACAGAACCTGGATATTATGGATGGATGCTGGATGCTGATTTCCCTCTATACACAAAACAATGTCTTCGCAAGGAAATGGATAGAATTAAGGCCGAACGCGCCGCAAAGGATTCAAACCTAAGCCTTGACGACAAACTAGATGCATTACGTAGTAAATTCAATACAAAGCGATGAAAATTATATGTATCGGACGTAATTACGCGGACCACGCGAAAGAAATGAATTCGCCTGTCCCCTCTTCCCCAATGTTCTTCATGAAGCCCGATACGGCGTTATTAAAGGACGGCAATGACTTTTATCACCCTGATTTTTCAGATGACATTCATTATGAATGTGAACTTGTGGTGAAGATCAATAAGGTTGGAAAAAATATTCAAAAGAAATTTGCACACAAATATTACGACCAAGTTTCTCTTGGACTGGACTTCACCGCGAGAGACCTTCAAAGTAAATGCAAAGAAAAAGGACATCCTTGGGAAATTGCAAAAGCTTTTGATAACAGTGCAGCTATTTCAACTCAATTTGTATCGATCAAAGAGCTTCCGGAACAAATTACTTTTGACTTAACAAAGAATGGAGAAACTGTACAACAAGGAACAACAGCCGATATGATCTTTTCGATCGATCAATTGATCGCGCATGTTTCTAAGTTTATAACACTGAAAGTCGGAGACTTGATTTACACAGGAACTCCTGCTGGTGTCGGATCAATCAAGATCGGTGACAAACTAATTGGTTCGCTCGAAGGCAATAAAATGTTTGAGTTCGAAGTAAAGTAACTACTTCCCTGCTCCTTTAAATACGATCAAGATCGTATAAAGCATGATCTTGAAATCTAGAGCTAGAGAGCGGTTTTTCAAGTAAAGCAGATCAAACTTCATTCGTGCGAGCATTTCCTCTACGTTTTCCGCATATCCGTATTTTACCTGTCCCCAAGACGTAATCCCTGGTCTAACATTTGTTAACTGATGGAACTGGGGCTCAAGTTCAGCGATCTTATCTATATAATATTGACGCTCTGGTCGGGGACCAACCAACGACATGTGCCCAAGGATCACATTAATAAACTGCGGAAATTCATCAATCCTATATTTACGCATAAACCTACCGATCTTAGTGATGCGCGGATCATTAGAAGAGGACAGCTGAGGCCCTGCCTTTTCGGCATCAGGCACCATTGTTCTAAACTTGATGATCTGAAAGGGCTTCCCGTTCATCCCAATACGTTCCTGTAAAAAGAAGATCGGTCCCGGGGAAGAGAACTTAATTACAATTGCCAACACTATGAAAAGTGGGATCAAAAAGATCAACGCTATCGTGGATATAATAATGTCTATCAAACGCTTGAATACGCGCTGCCAAACGGGCATCACCTCTGAATTAACATCGATCAAAAGTGCACCGAAGATGTTGCTCATTTCCACTGTACCGGAAAGAATATCGTACATATCAGGTAAGATCTTGATCTTCAGTTGACTTCCTTCCAAACGAGATATAACTTTCTTTAAACGATCGTGTTCCGTACTTTCCAAAGCGATGATCACCTCCTCAATCTTGTACTTGCGAAGTATTTCATCCACATCGTCAAAATGACCGAAGTAAGGCAGTTTATCTTTCAATAAGGTATCTACACCATTCAAATTAATGAAGCCAACGAAATCAGTTCCATATCCCTTGGGGCTTGATTGTATCTCATTGTGGATCTCTACTGCTTTATCACTCCCCCCTACTAATAAGGTTCTGAAGCCGGCCTGTCTAGAGTGGATCTTGTGAACGATGTAACTGACAAAAATGAAACGAGGAATGATCAAGAATGTGAAGAGTACAGCCGTGAGCAGAAGAATAGACTTATAATACTGTTTGTATCCTGAAATTTGATCATCCAGTAAAAACAGGAAAAATACAACCAAAACACCGATAAGCGTTGCTCCCAGTGTAAGATTGAGAATTCTTAAGCGAGATAACCTCCTCACATCATGGTAAGTTCCTTGAAGGAGATAAATGAACATCCATATCAATGGAACCAAGAATACACCTAATAAAAAGTTGGGATCTGATGAGAATTCTGATTGTTCTATCTGTGTTTTTCGCAGCATGTAAAAAACCGCCCACGCCCCTGCCGAGAACACATAATCAAGAAGAACAAGGAGTACGGTTAATACGCTGGCATTCATCTAGAAGTGTACCACTTTAATGTTATCCAGAATAATGAACGATGAAGAACTTCCATCGCTCAATTGAGCCTCAAAACTTTGCTTAAAGTACGCTGCTCCTACAGAACCGGAAACAACATCCTTTAAATCACAATAGATCTTTTTCCACTTGATGTCACCTACATCCTGCGCGTTTAATTGCACATTTGGATTTTCTCGTACGTCTGTAGAACTGATTGCTAATACACCAGTCACAAGGTTTTCAGTGTTATAATAATCAACTTCAAGATAAACTTCATCTCCTTGATTTGGCAAGAACATATTTTCTGAAGTAGACACCCATTCAAAGTTGGTTGGATCTAATTGAACTTCACCGTAATATCCCCATTGACTGATTGCAGGGTCGTTGTCCTTAACTAACGTAGCAGACGAAGTTGGTGAATCAGTAAGTTTATTTCCTCCTTCAAAATCTTCGATCCAGAAATTAGTTTCGTTATAATAGCGAGTAACAGGATTCAACTCTAGCGTATCGTTTTGAACTAACTCAACATTCAATTCATAAACCTCACAAAACGGATAGATCTTTTTAGTGGCAGAAATCCCGTTATTTAATACAGTTGGATAGATCTTAATATTGCTCATTCCTGAGTAAAGGACCGGAATCTTAAAAGGCACCTCGAAGATTCCTACAAACTCATTATCGATATACACCCAAGCATCTGTGAAGTTGTGTGTTAGCTCTCCTGGATTTGAAATAGGATCGAAATTATCTTCTAACGTCCACTCGTTCACCTTAAGCCAAACCGGATCAGGATTGTTCTTCATACATCCCGTAAGCAGGACCAAAAATGTAAATGCAGCGAAAACTGTCTTCATAAGCGTAGAATACAAATTTAACGAATCCTGTTGTTAAATATTGTTTTCTGTATAAATAGACGCTGATTGGTTCAATTCGTCCATGATCTTTTGTGCCACATCCAGTGCCTTATACCCATCTTCCAAAGATACAATTGGTCTTGTATCATTGACTATCGCATCGTGGAAGGTAGAAAGTTCCTCTTTAATAGCGTTTGAAACTTCGATCTTAGGCCTATCAAAAAGTACCTTCTTGACAGGTTGATCATTCCCCATATCAAACACTACATCAAATGGATC
>JBMSGX010000107.1:0-7690 GCA_049416285.1 Crocinitomicaceae bacterium
GAAGTTAAACTGAGAAAGTTTCATTTTGTTCATAACCAACTTTTTTGTGATTCCTAAAGCCTGTTTTTACAGGGGTCGCAAAGATAAAAAATATATGATGTTTAAAGAGGGTTATTCTCTATAAAATCTATCCACTCTTCTACTGACTTAGCTTCATCAATATTAAATTCACCGGAACGCGTCCTTCTAAGTTCGATCAAAGTTGCTCCCGAGTTCAGCTTCTTCCCAAAGTCACTTGCTAAAGAACGAATGTATGTCCCTTTGCTACAAACAACTCTGAAATTGATCTCTGGAAAGCTTTCAGTATTTATTTCAAACGCTGAAATATTGATCCTATTTGCCTTGAGTTCGATGTCTCTTCCCTTTCTTGCGTGCTCATATGCGCGCTTTCCGTCAACCTGTTTTGCAGAAAAAATCGGCGGTACTTGATCTTGCTCACCGATAAAGGTAGCAGCAACCTCATTCATCAATTCAGCTGTGATGTGCGCTGTATCAAACTCGGCATTGTATTCTGTTTCGAGATCGAAGGATGGCGTCGTTTTTCCAAGTAAAATAGTCCCGGTATATTCTTTATCGTCTTGAATAAAATCGTTGATCTTTTTCGTATGCTTTCCGATGCAAAGAACGAGAAGACCGGTAGCCAATGGATCCAGCGTTCCGGCATGTCCAACTTTCAATTTCTTAACGCCCAGTTTTTTTCTGAGGTGCCAACGTAGCTTATTCACAACATCGAAGGATGTCCATTCAAAGGGCTTATCCACCAAAATAGTTGAACCTGCGGCAAATTCCTTTATCATACTAAGCAATCAGTTCCCAGGTAATGGCAACTGCTCCGACAATAAAACAGTAAATAGAAAAATACGTCAGCTTGCTGCGCTTAACAAGTTGGATCATCCATGTGCAAGCGAAGTAACCAGTTACAAAGGCCGCAATAAATCCAGCGATCAACACACCCATTCCAAGCGTGTTCTCAGATATACCAGGGCCTACTGCTAACTTGTAATCCAATAAATCTTTGGCCATTTTACCCAAAATCAAAGGAACAACCATTAGAAATGAAAAACGAGCCGCCTTACTTCTGTCAATGCCGAGTAGAACCGATGTCCCGATGGTAGAACCAGACCTAGACACACCAGGAAGTATAGCGATTGCCTGTGAAATTCCTATAATTATTGCGTGACCGAATCCAACTTTTTTATCTGTATTCTTTGCTCGATCAGCCAATATCAATAACGCACCTGTTAAAAGCAACATTACCCCCACAAACATGATCTTACCCGTGAACAATGATTCTAGCTCATCCTCAAAAAGCACACCTACAACAGCCGCAGGGATCATAGACAAAACGATCTTTGCCGAAAAATAGAACTCCTCGTTCAACTTGAACTGAAAGAGTCCTTTGAAGATCTCTCCGATATCCTTTCTAAAAACAACGATGGTACTTAAAGCGGTCGCAAAGTGAAGCACGACAGTCATTAACATACTTGATTCACCTGTGATCTCTTGCCCTTGTATTGCTTTCATAAGCTCAAGATGGCCACTGCTACTTACCGGTAAAAATTCTGTGAGTCCCTGGATAAAACCCAGGATGATCGCTTCGAGGTAACTCATTTAAAAGGTGATCTTAATTCTCTTTGTTCTTTTTCATGATAGAAAAGAACACAACCACGTAACCTAAAACAATAAGCATGGGAGCTATTGTAATTCTTGTATTACTAAAAAGTTCGTCGCCATTGAACTGATTGGGATCTTCAGAAGCTCCACCGATCATTAGAACGAAACCAAGAATATTGATGGCAAGACCGATCAGCAAAAGCCTGTAATTCTTCGCGTCAAAAGCGAAAGGTGCTGTTTTGCTATATTCCTTAAGAGAAACTTTGGAAGTGTTTGTGTAATCCATTCCGGATTCCTGTGAAATTCCTTTATCAAGAACCTCCGTACTTTCCTGATCTGCTGATTTGTTCTTCTTGCTCATGGACCAAATTTAATACAAATCATCCAATTTCATTCGCAAAAATTTGTTAAGCGCGAACCAAGTAGATATCACTGTCAACAAAATCCCTAGGAGGATTAAAACTGCGAAGAAGATCGCCAGAATTTCAATTGGAAAACTGATCTGAATTGTCTCCATGAGCTGGTTTAAGACATAGATCAATCCAGTGAATAGTGCCATAGCTACAATACCACTGATCATACCTATACCAACGGCCTGAAAAATGAATGGCCTGCGAATGTATCCGGATGTGCCTCCGACCAATTGCATGGTCTTGATCGAAAACCGTTTTGAATAAAGTGCCAATCTGATCGTATTGTTGATCATGGCAACGGCTATAAGAATCAATAGTAGACCAATCAATCCAAATAAAAAGACAAACTGCTTAAACCCAAGGTTCACATCCTCTACACTCGATTCCTGGTAACTAACTTCCAAAATTCTATTCGTGTATTCCTTCTCCAATCTTGTTTTAATTGCTCGCATTCCATCAACCGTAGCAAACTCTTCCTTGGGCATGAATGTAATGTTTGCATCTATTGGGAATTCTCCATCCAGGATTTCCAAGATCTCTTTTGGATCTTGTCCTGAACCAGCCAGCTCCTCAATTGCTCTTTCCTGAGAAATGTATAGGACTTCCGAAAACTCATCCCAGGTCTTTAGCTCCTGCTCGATCTTTTTCTTTTCAGCATCGTTCACATCTGGCATAAAGAAAATGTCGGCTTGCAAGCTTTCCTTTGCTTGTTTTTGGATCGCATCAAAACCAAACTGTCCACCCATGATCAAAGAGATCATAAAGAGTACCAACGAAACCCCAACTGTCGTAGAGATATAACTAGTTCTTAATCCTCTTGAGCTATATTTTTCGGCTTTCTTACTCATTACATCAAATGTATGGAATCAAACTTCACCTGCTCTTTTAAACGTAGTTTAGTTTTGAAACCAAGGATGTGAATAGCAAAAAAAAGAGAGCCGAAGCTCTCTTTGTATTTAGAATTCAAATGTATCCATGAATTTCGTCGTGAAGTTCCCCTTCTTGAATTCTTCATCTTCCATCAGTTTTGAATGGAAAGGAATCGTTGTTTGAATTCCTTCGATGATGTATTCATCCAGAGCTCTCTTCATTTTCTTTATCGCTTCCTCACGAGACTGAGCTACAACGATCAACTTCGAGATCATTGAGTCATAGTTTGGCGGAATCGTATAACCGGCATAAGCATGCGTATCGATCCTGATACCATGTCCTCCTGGACAGTGATAACTGGTGATCTTACCCGGAGAAGGACGGAAATCTTTGTAAGGATCTTCCGCGTTGATACGACATTGAATAGAATGCAACTGTGGGTAGTAATTCTTACCGGAAATTTTCTCACCTGCGGCGATCTTGATCTGCTCCTTGATTAGATCAAAATTGATCACTTCCTCCGTGATAGTGTGCTCCACCTGAATACGTGTATTCATTTCCATGAAGTAGAAATCACGGTTTTTATCTACTAGGAACTCAACTGTTCCCACTCCTTCGTAGTCTACAGCTTTTGTTGCCTTGATCGCAGCTTCTCCCATTCTTTCACGAAGCTCATCCGTCATAAACGGACTTGGAGTTTCCTCCACCAATTTCTGGTGTCTTCGTTGAATAGAGCAATCACGCTCAGACATGTGACATGCGTTTCCGAACTGGTCACCAGCGATCTGGATCTCAATGTGACGCGGTTCTTCAATGAATTTCTCCATGTAGATCCCATCATTTCCGAATGCAGCAGCTGCCTCTTGACGCGTACCGTTCCAAGCGGCTTCCATATCTTCTTCTTTCCAAACGATTCGCATTCCTTTACCTCCACCACCAGCGGTAGCTTTAAGGATCACTGGATACTTGATCTTTTTGGCAACTTTCTTGGCATCAGCAAGATCTTTCAAAAGACCTTCAGACCCTGGAATACATGGAACTCCTGCTGCGATCATTGTCGCTTTCGCATTGGATTTATCCCCCATTCCGTCGATCTGCTCCGGAGTCGCACCGATGAACTTAATATCGTGCTCTTTACAAACACGTGAGAATTTAGCATTCTCAGAAAGAAATCCGTATCCCGGGTGAATCGCATCAGCATTGGTAATCTCTGCTGCCGCAATTATGTTCGGGATGGATAGATAAGATTTTGCACTTACTGCAGGACCGATACAAACAGCTTCATCTGCAAATCGCACGTGTAAGCTGTCCTTATCCGCTGTAGAGTAAACGGCAACCGTTTTGATTCCCATTTCCTTACATGTACGAATTACACGTAAAGCGATCTCTCCACGGTTGGCAATTAATATTTTCTTGAACATACCCATGGTAATTATATTATCACCGGAATACTCCGGTTATGAATCAAAAATTATGACGGATCAACCAAGAATAGAGGCTGATCATATTCTACTGGTGATGAATCATCAACCAATACTTTCACGATCTTACCGCTAACTTCAGATTCGATCTCGTTGAATAGCTTCATCGCCTCGATGATACAAACTGTATCTCCCACTGCGATCGTATCTCCAACATTGATGAACGGACCTTTATCCGGGCTTGGAGAACGGTAGAATGTTCCGATGATCGGAGATTTAACCGTTACATATTTTGAATCATCAGAAGCTGCTTCAGCTGCAGGAGCAGGTGCTGCCGCAGGAGCAGGCGCCGCTGAAGGAGCAGGTGCCGCCGCCACAGGAGCTGGTGCCGCAACTGGTGCAGGAGCTGCCTGAACGATGATCTGTTTTTCTTCACGCTCTGGACTTTCTGATTTTATTGTGATCTTGAAATCTTTTTGTTCGATATCTACCTGACTTACACCAGATTTAGCTACGAACTTGATAAGGTCTTGAATTTCCTTGATGTTCATTTTCTAAAGGTTTTGAGGTCAAAAATAATTATTTCTTAAGAATTGTAGGCCCATTTCAAATATATCGCTCCCCAAGTGAATCCTCCACCAAACGAAGACAATACAATGTTGTCACCTTTCTTTAACTGCGATTCATAGTCCCACAAACAAAGTGGTAAAGTACCCGCAGTTGTATTTCCATATTTCTGAATGTTGATCATTACCTTGTCTGATGACAATCCCATTCTATTTGCTGTAGCATCAATGATACGAAGGTTCGCCTGATGGGGCACTAACCAATCAACATCTTCAGATGACAAGCTATTTCTTTCCATGATCTCTGCACTGACATCAGCCATATTGGTAACAGCAAATTTAAACACTTGCTTACCTTCCTGCTTCACATAGTGCATTCTATTTTCTACAGTTTCAGCTGTAGCAGGGTTCAATGAACCTCCAGCTGGCATTACTAAGTATTCTCTTCCGCTACCATCTGATCTAAGCACGAAGTCCTGAATCCCCATTCCTTCTTCATTTGGTTCAAGCATTACTGCTCCACAACCGTCTCCGAAGATCACGCATGTTGTTCTATCCTGGTAATCGATGATGGAAGACATTTTATCTACACCCACAACGATCACTTTCTTGTAACGCCCTGTCTCAATGAACTGAGCACCAGTTGCCAAAGAGTAAAGGAATCCTGAACATGCCGCTGAGACGTCAAATCCCCATGCATTTTTCAATCCAGCTTTATCACAAACAACATTTGATGTGCTCGGGAAAACGTAGTCTGGAGTAACCGTTCCAACCACAACAAGATCTACATCCATTGGATCTGTGTTCGTTTTCTCCAATAATCCTTTGATCGCTTCTGCAGCCATATCCGAAGAGGCACCATTCTTCATGATCCTTCTTTCTTTAATACCGGTACGCGTAGTTATCCATTCGTCAGATGTATCAACAATCTTAGATAGCTCTTCATTGTTCAATACATAATCGGGTAGATAGCCATTTACACCTGTGATCGCTGCTGTAATTTTACTCATAGTTCTAGTTGAAAGCTTCGTTAATTCGCTTAGTCAATTCCGACTTCGCAACATCATACGAATGTAGTAACATATTTTTGACCGCCATGTCATTTGAGATCCCATGGCCGATAATAACATTTCCTTTTACCCCAAGAATTGGTGTCCCCCCGTAATTCTCGTAATTGAATCTATCGAAGTATTCATCGCGAATACCTCTTTTTCTCATCAGTGTGTAAATTCCTTCCGCTTCCTTGATCACGATGTTACCAGTGAAACCGTCACAAACTACAACGTCCGCGGTTCCCATGAATAAGTCACGGCTTTCAATATTGCCAATGAAATTTACTTCATCTGATTCTGCCAGTAGCTTGTGCGTTGTCTGCGTAAGTAGGTTACCCTTTGATGCCTCTTCTCCAATGTTCAACAAGGCAACTTTAGGATTCTCTACTCCTTGTACATTTTTAGCATACAATGATCCAAGTACAGCAAACTGATATAACACATCAGGTTTACAGTCTGCATTTGAACCTACATCCAAAAGCAATGAATCAGTTCCGTCAATCGCGGGAAGTACACTTGTAATACAAGGTCGGATCACACCGGGAATGGTGTTCACCTTATAGATCGCTCCAACAAGCATCGCTCCGGTATTACCCGTAGACGCAAATGCCTGGATATCTCCACTTGCCAAAAGATCAAATCCAACAGCAATACTACTGTTCGGTTTTTGAGGAATGGCACGCGTTGGGTGGTCATGCATGGTGATGACATCCGGGGCGTGTATAATCTCAAAGCGAGACATATCCCCCATAAATGAAGAAAGGCCACTAGAGATCACATCTCTGTCGCCTATCAATGCTATGCTTACGTCCTCGGGAAGTTCTGCCAGAGCAAGCTTTGCTCCTTCTAAGTTCGCCTCAGGTGCAAAGTCACCTCCAAGAACATCTATTCCAATCTTCATACAGAAGACTAAGGTACAGATTATACTGCTACTTCCTTCTCAGCTACTACTTTCCCTTTGTAGTAAAGTTTCCCTTCATGCCAGTAAGCATGGTGGAAAAGGTGCGGCTGTCCAGTTGTAGGACAAGTAGCGATATTGTTAGCTACTGCCTTCACATGTGTTCTTCTCTTGTCTCTTCTCGTTCTCGAGATCTTTCTTTTAGGATGTGCCATTTTTATTTATTTAATCCTCGTTATTTTTTAACCCTCTCAAGGCATCCCATCTGGGATCCGTTATTTCATCATTTTCGTCATCAACTTCAGATTCATCATCATCTTCATCAGAATCGTCCGGATTGATCACATAGTCATCAAGTAGATCGATCATTTCTTCGTTGCAATCATCTTCATTTTCATGAAGCACTCTTGCCGGAAGTGATACCGTCACAAACTCCAGGAGCTGGTCACTGATATCTATCTCCACTTCATCCGGATAAACGATTACTAATGTCTCATCGTCAGACGGCTCATTATCGAACTTATAATAGATCTTGTATGAACCACTCACATGTACATCGCACGGATCGTTACATCTGTCACAGGCAGCTTTCACTGTTCCTTCCAGATCAAACGTTCCGATCATCATCGTTTCCTTCTTCTCCAGTTCAAACTCAACTTGAACTTTTCCTCCTTCTACGATCGAATACTCAAAGCTTTCAAAGAACTCATCCAGCAGAACAAACTCATATGTGTGCCTTCCCAGCTTTAAGCCTGTAAAGGGAATCACGTATTCCTTATTCTTTCTGGACACTTCTAAAACGTTTACCTCGCCCAAAGGCGGGGCGCAAAGTTAATAATTTAAATTTTATCAAAAA